>DALTYF010000224.1 GCA_029986195.1 Methanocorpusculum sp.
AGCGCGCCGATGGTGTCGGCGCGAACCGTGATGCCGACCTCGGAGAGCTTCACATTGATCTCCTGCATCTCCTCTTTGATTCTGGCAAGCATCGCATCGTGATCGCCGCGAATCACGCGGACAGGTGAGCCTGCGATGATGCTCTCCAGATTCGGCGCGGTGATCTTCACACCGGCTGCTGCGGTTACCGACTTCACGCGCTGGAACCGGTCTTCGATCAGGATCTCCTTCATCGGCCGCGGCTGAAGGAGTGCCCGGACTTTTGTGGCAATCGGTCCTTCTGCACCGGCGATTGCGATCTCGTCGCCGACACTGATGATACCGTCGTAGAGGATCACATCAAGGGTTGTGCCAAGACCCTTCTCCTCTTTGACCTCCAGCACCGTGCCGACACCGGGGCCTTCGACGGTGGTCTTGAGACCTTCCGTTAAGAACCGCTGGGCAAGACCGATCATCACCATCAGCAGATCGCCGATGCCTTCCCCGGTCATGCTGCTCACCGGCACGATCACCAGGTTGCGCTGGAAGTCGCTTACGCGATCGAACCGTTCGGAGTTAAATCCCATGTCGGAAAGTTTTCCGACCAGTTCGTAGACACGGTTTTCACACTCGGTCTGTACACGTTCGTTCTGGTTTTTGTAGGACTTCAGAAACGATGCGTTTTCCATCGGCCGCCAGCCGGGGATGCGGTCGATCTTCGTTGCTGCAATGACGAACGGGGTCTTGCAGTTCCGGAGAATCTGGAGTGCTTCAATCGTCTGCTGTTTGAATCCTTCGTTGACGTCCACGACAAGGATGGCAATGTCGGCAAGTGCGCCGCCGCGGGCGCGGAGTGTGGTGAATGCGTGATGTCCCGGTGTGTCGATGAAGAGAAGACCCGGGACCGTTGTCTTCATCTTCCCAAGATCGCCGCTCATCTTCTGAATCGAGTCGATCGGGATCATCGTTGCGCCGATGTGCTGGGTAATTGCCCCTGCCTCGCCTGCGACAACACGCGAGCCCCGGATCCGATCCAGGAGTGATGTCTTCCCGTGATCTACGTGCCCCAATACGCAGACAATGGGGGTGCGGATATGTTCTGCTGCCATTTCGTATTTCCCTCCTCTCTGCATGGTATAAAACAGAGATAAAAACTACGTAAGTATTGGCAGTGGTCAGTAATAAACGTGAATGGCACCCTGACCGCTATCTAAAGGATATGTTAATATTTGGGAACACCCTATGTAATAGAGTGTTTCATACGGCGGTATGAAACCATCCCAACTTGTTCCAGATATGCTGGTTTTCAGGCTAAGGTAGGGTAGCTGGACATCCTATAGGACTGTGGATCCTTTGACCCGGGTTCGAGTCCCGGCCTTGGCCCTTTTGTATTTTACAGTTTACAGCGTTTGCACTCCTGACTGCCGCAGGGAATGTTGTCGATCTTCCACTTCAGTGCCCAGTACTTGATTCCCCGTATCACTTCCATCAGTTCAATCCCGCTCTCCGTCAGCGTGTACTCGGAACGTATCGGAACAACACTTGCGTCAACCTTTTTCGATACAATCCCCTCGGCCTCCAGTTCCTGCAGCCGCTCGGAAAGGACCTTCGCCGTAATCTCCGGCAGCCGGTCCTTCAGCTCCGAAAACCTGCGGGTATAGTTATCCCCCTTAAACAGCTCAAGAATAATTAACAGCGTCCACTTCTTCGTCAGATACCGGACGGTCAGGTTCACGGTGCAGCACTCATCCATGAAAAAAGATGGGGCGTGGATTCGTATCTACCTTTGTATCTTTTGGATACCATGGATAAAAATAACAGCCTGTCCCAGTTCCGGCCCCGCAATGTCATCCATGGTATGGTTTTGGAAACTTTTTCCTATATCACGAAGTGTTGACAATATACTTACTATCCAAAAGAAACCAAAGGTGAAATCCATGTACTGTCAACAATGCCAGGAATCAAAAACGCCCGCCTGTACCCTTGGCGGAGCCTGCGGAAAGAAGAGAACCGTTGCCGAGGCGCAGGACCGTGTGCTTTACTCCCTCTCGGCCCTTGCCTTCCGCGCAAAAGCCGCAAACACCAGCCTTGAGCCGTGTGTTCTGGAAGCACTGTTTGCAACGCTGACCAACGTCAACTTCAATGAAGCACGGTTTGGCGAATACCTCTCCTGCATCACCGGCCACTACAGCGCCCTGCCGCCGGCAGCGGGTGAGCCTGCCTTCGATGCACCTGCGGGTCTTGACACCATCGATGATCTGAACACCCGTTCGCTGTTCTCACTGCTGCTGTTCGGCGTGAAGGGTCTTGCCGCCTACTACTCCCATGCGCTGGTCCTTGAAAAAAGGGATGACACTGTTCTCCCGTTCATCCCTGATGCT
>DALTYF010000014.1 GCA_029986195.1 Methanocorpusculum sp.
CTCAAATCCGCCGCCCCCTTTTGCCGTCCGGATCAGATCCCGGGCAAACGAACCCCCGTACACATCCGTCGCGCCAAGAAGATTCACTCCCGCGCGGGTAGGATAGTACGGCCACGAAAGAACTGTCCCGTCATAGTCCAGCGCAACAATCTTATATCCCTCATTATAGTAAGGACCGGACGGATCAGATAGAGCCGCAATCGCAGCATCACGTCCGTAGTCATGTGCATACTGCACAATTGAGCGGAGATCCCGGACCATCGCATCCTTCTCTGCCGGATCCAGTCTTTTCGGCATCTCGGAAACAAACATCCCGCAGACAATATACCAGTTCTCATCAATCGGCTGAATATAACAAAGCCGCACCTCATTCGTCATATCCTTCAGATAATTCGGATACAGCATCAGCACATACCCGCCGCCGTGCGAAGCCCGCGATGCAAACATTGAAACCGTACGAACTCCGTTCACATCCTCATACACAGATCGATCCCGGCCAATCATACCCGGTCGGTACGGGTGGGCAAGCAGCGTTCCGTTCCGATCCAAAGCAGAAACATAATACTCCTGTGTCGTAAACTGCCCCTCGGGATTGGAAAACTCCGCAAGAGCAGCATCACGTCCGTTCTCCAGCACATACAAATGTGCGGCCCGGACAAACTCCTCAAGCGTCATATTGGAAGATGCGGTCGGAAGCGGCACAAGTTTCCTGCTGGACGTATCGGCAGTAACAATAACCCTGAACATACCGTCGGTCGTGGTCTCCAGAGTCTTCCACACCGAAGTCCGATCCACAACCTGCAGTCGGCCGTAGTCGTAAGAAGAGTACACTGCCGTTCCTTCTGTCTCAGCCATAATCCTGCGGAACACATTTGCAAGCTCAGTGTTTCCGGCAGACTCCGCAACCGTCAGAATATTCGTCCCGCCGGTCATCGGAACAGGAGAGTACAGAACAGAACCCTGATCGTTCACAACCCACACCCCATACCCGGTTGCATTGCGGAATTTGTCAATCGGCACTGCAAAAAACCTTCGTGCATCCCCGACAGCACCAACCGCTCCCTCATACACCCCATCATCAGAAAAGATCGGCGACAGCAGACAGGTAATCTCCACACCGGAAGGACCCGTAAATGTCCGCATATACATCTTGGCCGATGCATTACCCAGGTCCAGAACCGAAGACGGGATCTCGTATCCGGCAGCGCCCGTCACCGGAAGGGAACAGACAACCGGACCGTCTGCATCCGTTCTGAACACAAAAGACACACCCGGATTTTCCACATACAGCCCCGTCAGAATACGTAGGGATGCCGGATCATCCGCAGGGATCCCGGAAAGATTACCCGCAGCAGACACAATATCCCCGGCAAAAGCCTGGGTATACTCAGGCAAAGACACTGAAAGATTCAGAACCGCCATCTGCATCTCCTTCGCCGGAACATCACTCTCCGGAGAAGATGACGCAGAGGAATGGAGTGCAAGAACAGCACCACATACAACAACTGCGGCAATCAGCACAATCACAAGAACTCTAAAGGATTTGGACATGTACTTCTCCCAACAATAAAACTCTGTATTTGTTGTAGGTTAACAACCATAATATCATGGGTTTCATATGAACTACATGCAACAGAAACAGTCACCGAAAAATCGTGAGTGATACGGCATGGCAAATGAACCGAACAAACCCAAAACAAACAAGAAACATCCCGTATTCTATCATCATTATGAATATGATTATATTTACAAACGGAAAAGATAGTATTGCATTTGATATCCGGAGTGAGTGAAAGGATCATGAATCAGAAAACAAGCATTCTGCTCGGCATCCTCTGTCTGCTTATCGCAGCATTTGCCGCGGTCCCCGCAGCAGCACAGGACAGTGGAACTCCTGCAAACATCACCGGTGCTGTCTCAAGCGGAGCCGGAGAGGAAGCACAGGCACTGATATTTGTGTCCTCCGAATATTTCACCCTTATTGTTGTCCTGCTGATACTGCTTATCGTTCTTCTCCTTCTTGCAATTCTCTATATGATCAGTACCCTGATACCGCGGCTCACCGCAGTGAAGAACCCGGGGATTCACCTGCAGATCTCAGAAACAGCAAAACAGCAGATCGAACGCCTCATGAAACAGGAAGGGGCATCCAACAGGACCAGGTTCATCCAGACCCTGATCACAGAAGAACTCAGGCGCAGCCACAGTGCACACACGGAACAGGAATCCATCCGTGAAGCCGTTTCTGCATCTGTTGACTCCCCTGAAGCGCAGGACCGGTTCCGCAGATTTGTTGCGGAACGTCTGCTGGATGAAAACAACGTGGAACAGGAACAGAGGGACTAAAATCATGGCAGAAGAAATCATACTCAACTTCCCGCCGGAAACACTGAAACTGATCGAGAGCAGGATGGACGAGGAAGGCATCTCCAACCGCAACATCTTCCTTGCCGAACTGCTGACCCGCGCGCTCACACGGCGTCTGTCCACACATGCCTGGGAGTAGGTCATCGAACGCATCGTCGCAGACAGCATGAACGAGGAAGAAGGAACAATATTGATCTACCCCTCAGACGCAGACGAAAACTAATTCTTCATTTTTTTGAAAAAGTACACACGATAAAAATGGATCTCTGCCGTGATGCAGCAAAAGTATTTTTGATTCATTTCCCGTTACACCCACGTCCCCGGTCTCAAAAAAAGTACTCACCAAAATTATGGTGAAAGCATCTGAATATTGACAACAATCTGATTCCCGGTAACCTTCACAAGATACGTTCCGGCACTGAAAAGCTTCAGCTCCTTTTCCACTTCGCTGCTGTAACCATGCGCATACCCGTCCTGCTTGACAATAATACCATTGTCCCCGTACAGGAGCTTCTTCTCGGCAAGTTTCTCCTTACCTCCCGCAGCAGCATAGGCATCGGAATCAGCATAGACACGGACAATATCAACCTTAAACCACGCATTCGGATCGATGATATCCGTCGACTTCACTACGTACCTGGACTCCACCTGCGATCGTGTCTCATACTTTCCGGTGGACGGATTCCATGCCTCATACCGTACTGTACTCGACGACGTGGAATCCTTTGCAACATACGACTTCTTCACCTTGCCCGGATTGAAGGAGAAGTACACAACAAACGGGACCTGATCGACATTCACCTCAAACATCCGCGACGTTGAAGTGTTGTACTTCATGGTATCATCCATGTGCACATAATATGCCGTTTCCGTCGGAGACACTGTCGGAACAACAGTCACAGGAGTTACCTGCGGTGTCGGTGTTATGACCTCATTGATCTGCGAAGAGATAGAGACAGTCTCCCAGGTGGGGGTCGGCGCGGGTGTGGGTGACTCGGTTGCTGCAGGCGTTACAACGGGAGTTGCAGCAGGAGTTGCAGCGCCGGAGGATGCAGAGGTAACGGGCGTGGAAGACTGGCCAAACAGCAGACTCATATCAGAACCGGTTCCGATTGCACCGGACATATAACCGAGAACAACCACTACCAGAACTGCCACAAGAAGTACTGGAAGAATACGGGTTGTTAACATATGGTTCTATTTTGCACATCACAGAATAAGAGGCTTTGGTAAAAACCGGCTTTGCATCTCTACTCGTGACTCTCACGCAGAGCACATGAAACGCAGGCCTTCAGCGCGATGGAACAGCGTACTGAAGGCTGGTGTTCTGTGTATTCGGGCTGAAACCCGGGGACCGTGACACGACACATACCTGAAACAAAGTTCGATACAACACCCAAATACAGAGAGGAACACTCAGGAGATTATTCTCGGGGAAGCAGAAGAAGCTTGATCTGCGACTCAAGAGAGGAAATCTTTGATTCCAGAATCTGATTTTTATTGTTAAGCAGCAGAATCTCACTCTGCAGGACGGCGACCTCATCCTTTACCTGTTTGATGTCCCTATGCTGAAAGAAGAACCGAAGCGCAGCCGTAATCGCATCCGACGTATTATTGTATTCGCCGCTTTCGACTGCATTATGCAGGAGCACCTCGATATCCACAGGAAGTTTGTATGAGGTAGGTTTTTTGCACAAACGCTTTGGCGCGGGCATTCTTAATGATATGGACCTGATCTAATATGATTATTCTCATTTCCGGGCAAGTATGAAAAAAAGATCCCCGGAGAATATCTGCAAAAAAAGAGAATCCGGAATTATCCGATAACCTGCTGGGAAGAAATACGCATCTGGGGAACAACCGCACCGTCAAAGACCCTTGTCTCAGCGCTGATACCCTCAATCTGCCGCAGCATCTCAAACACATTCCCGGCGATCATCGCTTTTTTCACCGGCTGCACAAACTCTCCGTCCTCCATCAGGAAAGCGTTTGCAACCTCCACCGAAAACTCTCCGGTCAGGGGATTGGCCGTATGGGCACCGATAACCTCGCGGACAAACAGGCACGGCTCACGGGTAACATCACAGACATCACCCGACACCCATAGACAGTGCGGAGAGATGTATGTCGCCCCGTTTCCGCCGCGAAGCGCATGACCTGTGGACACCGTACGTGCCTGGGCAGCGGTCTTACAGTCATAGAGGAACGAGGAGAGCACTCCCTCCTCAAGAATACCGCAGCGGGAAGCGGGCGTTCCCTCGGTATCAAATCTTCGCATACTGTTTCCCCGGGGATCCATCGGCACATCCGCAATGGAGATTGAAGAGTCCGCAACCCTCTCGCCGAGTTTTCCGGCGAAAACGGACTTACCGGTCAAAACATTTCTTCCGTTCACCGCTTCCGTAAACAGTTCCAGAATCAGCGAATCCACCACATGCTCCGACAGAACAATATCGCGCCGCCCAGTTGGCACCGCGACACCGTTGCGGGATGCGGTTGCCCAGAATGCCGTCTGTTCTCCCATCTTCTCCGGATCAATCCGGGAAAGGAACGGTGAGGCATCATACTCGTAACCGGTCGATCCGTCCGCAATTGCGTCAAGTCCGAGGGAAATGCCGGTCATCTGTCGTTCGTACTGGACACCGTGGCTGTTCGCAAGAACCGACGACCCCTTGGAAAGGGAAACGCCCGCCGTAACCACACGGGCATCTGGATGAACCGACGCACCCTCGTTCATCCGTACAAGAAGAGCGGACGCAGTATCCGGATCGATCGAAAGATGCGGATCGAACGGATCGTCTCCCGCCGGAAGGGCTGCCGGACCCGGCAGCCCTTTCCATCCCTCAACCGGCTCGGCAAGCTTTGCAGAAGAAACGGCTGCGGTAAGACAGTCCTTCCAGCGGGTCGGATCCGACGTTGCGGACACGCCTATCCTGCCGCCGGTAATGGCTCTGATATAGATGGACGTTCCCGCATGTTCAGAAACTGCCGCAACTGCCATCTCCCGCTGTTCCAGAGAGAGATCCTCAAACGTAAGAACAAGAACCTCCGTCTCATCTGCGAGTTTCTCACCCGCCCGGAGAATCGCATCAATATCCACTTCAGGCATTGCCGGCACCTCCCACCATGGCCTCGGTCAGATACACATGCGGCGCACCGTCCGAGACCGGCACTGCCTGGCCTTTCCCGCACATGCCGGATGACATTTTCCGCTCGTTGCCGCACAGGGCAATGTTGTGGAGAACGGACAAAATATCACCCGACAGGGAAACATCGCGGATCATGGATGTCGTCTCGCCGTTTTCAATCCGGTAACCGTACTTCGCATTGAACTGGAATGCACCGCGGCCGGGATCCACCTGTCCTCCGCGTGATCCGATCAGAAGGATACCGTCTTTACACTCGGCAAGGATCTCATCGTAGGAGGAGTCGCCTTCCTTGATGTAAGTGTTGCTCATCCGGACCAGCGGCTGCATGCCGGGCTCCGCACGGGCATGTCCGGCATCGCCGGTATCTGTACCGACCGCCGCAAGTGTCTCGCGCGAGTGCATGTAGGCGTGCATGATGCCGTTTTTGATCAGCTCGGTCGGGCCGTAGGCGACACCTTCCGCATCGAACGGCTCGTATCCATAGCCGTGCATCGACGGATCATCAATGATGGTCACCAGCGGTGAACCGACCTGTGTACCCAGTTTTCCCGCAAGAACCGAGACACCGTCACGGACGGCGTCTCCCTCACTTGCATGACCGACCGCTTCATGCGCAAAGACTCCGCCGATGGCAGGGTCCAGCACCGCAGGCATCCTGCCGCCGGAGACGGCGGATGCATCCAGCAGTTCGGTGGCGCGCTTTGCACACATCTCGCCGTAGCCGAGATACGCCGAAAGATTCAGCGGCCCGACAACCGCTTCCTGCTCATAGTTCATCTGCATGTTTCCGCTGCGGGCGGCAACCGCAGAGATGGTAAAGAGTGTCCGGCAGACCGAGGAGTTCGCTGCATATCCGTTACAGTCCTCAAACCAGACATCCTGGTACTGTTCCGAGTACCGTGCAGACGTGCTGCAAATCTCGGGAAGTCTTGCTCCGGCTTCCATCTTCAGCAGAAGGTTAGCCTTCTCCTCAATCGGGACTGCGGCCTGTTCCGTAGCGGAACAGGCCCAGCTGCGGGGCGTTCCGTAGGGAACATCGGCAATCTCTGCCGGAACGTTTGCAAGCTTTGCTGCGCGGGCGGCACGGCTGATGTACTCCTTCTTTGCGGTCTGATCATCCGGATCAAACGGCGAAGCACAGTAGTAGCCCCATCCGTGTTCTCCCAGAACACGGATGAGCGCTTTTCCGAAAAAGTTTGAACCGGCCGACTCCACGTCACCATTCTCCACCGTAATTGTCGTGGAGGTTCCGCGGACGTACCGGATATCATAGTAGCGTATCGGATCCATTGATGCTTCTATGGTTTTGCGGGGGAAGGATAACTGATTTTGGAAACGGCAGAGTCCTTGGGAAAATCTCTGATGTACTCTGTGACAAAATGATTTCTGAGGTATTTTGTTGAAAAAAGGGAGTGGATGAGTAACAATTGGGTGGGCAAAAAAATTATGCCTCGGCCTTCTCAGCGGCCTCGGGCATCTTCGGGATTTCCATGTGCTTGCCGATAAGGCCGAGTTTCTTTTCAAACGCCTCCTTATCCTGCGGCACAAGAGCGTACTTGAGAACTTCCTCGATCCGCGTAACCGGAATGATCGTAACCATCTCCCGGTACCGCTCCTCAATCAGCACATCATCCAGATTCGACCGCGGGATAATGACCGTGTGAATGCCTGCCTTTGCCGCAGCCTCAATCTTATAGGTCACCCCGCCGATTGGGAGCACATCGCCCCGCACCGAAAGTGAACCCGTCATTGCCACATCCTGCCGGACCGGAATATCCTCAAGGGCGCTGATAACTGCGGTTGCCACCGTAACCGATGCCGAATCGCCTTCAACACCATTGTAGGTTCCGATGAACTGCACGTGAATATCCACCTTGCGGATATCGGTTCCGGAGAACTTCTTGATCAGAGCGCTCACGTTCTTGATTGACTCCTGCGCGATCTCCTTTAACAGACCGGTCGCAATAACCGCGCCGGCCCCCTGCGACGGCGTAACCTCCGCCGTGATCGGCAGAACCGATCCCGCATCGTTACCGACGACCGCCAGACCGTTCACGCGGCCGACCAGCGTCTCGGAAACGATCGTCAGGTCATAGTCGCGGGTTCTCCTGATGTACTCATCCGAGATCTGATCCTCAACGGAACGGGCAACCTGCTTTGCGTCCACCACATGCTTCATGGTGGTTGCAGGATCTCCTGCCTGCCGGGCAAGATCCCCTGCGACCCGCACCAGGCCGCCAAGATCACGGAGTTTCAGTGTGAGATGTCCCTTCCGGCCGGACCGGCGGCGCGCCTCACGGAGAATCTCCGAAACCGCGGACGGATCAAAGTGCGGAATCTTCCCGTCGTTCTGCACCTCCTGCGCAACAAACCGGACAAGACGTGCACGGTTCGCGGGTGTGTCATCCATCGTCTCGCTCATGTACACCTCGTAACCGTATCCGCGGATACGGCTGCGGAGTGCCGGGTGCATGCCCTGCATCGCATCCAGATTTCCTGCCGCAATCATAATGAACCGGCAGGGAACCGGCTCGGTCCGAACCATCGCACCGGACGACCGGTCGCTCTGTCCGGTGATCGGGAACTCGCCCTCCTGCAGTGCAGTCAGCAGACTCTGCTGCGAAGAAAGCTCCAGCGTATTGATCTCATCGATGAACAGCACACCCTTATGGGCGCGGTGAATTGCCCCCGCCTCCACACGGTCGTGCGCCGGCGTCTCAAGACCTCCCGACTGGAACGGATCATGACGGACATCGCCGAGCAGTGCCCCTGCATGGGAACCCGTACCGTCAACAAACGGCGCCTTGGAGTCCGGTTTGTTGGAAACGATCAGCTTCGGCACCATTGCCTCATCCCGCGGCATCATCGTCCGGAATGCCATCAGGAGAATTATCACGATAAACAACCCAATTAAGATCTGACTGCTGAAGAACGCAAACAGAAGAATTCCCAGAATGACAACCATCAGCATTGTGTTCCTCGAAAAAACACGTTTGCGTGCCTCAGCACGATGGGCTGCAACGATCTCCTTGCCGCGTCCCGCCGGAACCACACGGATAATCGGGTTGTTGCTGTCCTCGGCGTTCGGGTAGGTCAGAATATCCTGCATCTCCTCTTTGGGGAGAAGCTCGGACATTGCCTTGGCAAGCATCGACTTTCCCGTACCGGGACTGCCGATCATCATCACATGGCGGCGCTGGGTAGCTGCTTTCTTGATTACCTCCACCGCATGCTCCTGACCGATAACCTGATCGATCAGGGAGGGAGGGATCACAATATCAGCGGTTGTATCAAACTGTATCCCGCCGAAGAACTCCGGATCGAAACTATCCGATGCGTAGGTCCTCGGGACGGCAGGCTCTTCCCGCGCAGGAGGTTCCGGCTCCTGTACTCCGGGACTGATAACCGACGCTGTCCCCAAATCCGCGCCGCCAGTACGTCCTGCCGCACTATCTGTATCATCCATAGTTTATTTCCTAACTCGCCTAACTCGAGAGTGTTAGTATTGTGCTTGATGATGGTTTAAGTAGTTTCAGTAAAAGATAGAAGAAGGAGAGTACTGATGAAAGTTATCTATACCGAGAAAAGTCAGCTGCTGGCCGCACGGGTGGCCCGTCACCTCGGATGCAGAATTGCCGAGGTCAAATACAACACTTTCCCCGACGGGGAGCAGTATGTCCGCGTGATGGACCTTGACGATGATATGGTCATCGTTGCAAGCACGGTGGACTCCCAGTCGGTTCTTCAGGCAATTCTGATGCTGGATGCCTGCGAAGGGAAGAATACCACGCTGGTTCTCCCCTACATGGGCTATGCCCGGCAGGACAAGCGGTTCAACGACGGCGAACCGATCAGCGCACGTGCACTCGCACGCGTTCTTTCCGAAGGGGCGGATCGGATCTTTACCGTGAACATCCACGACCCTTCCGTTCTCGGACACTTCAAATGTCCGGCTGAAAACCTCACCATCGCGCCGGAGATCGGCAAGTACATCCAGACGATGGATCTCGAAGACCCGCTGGTGCTCGCGCCCGATGACGGGGCCTGGGAGTTTGCCAAGGGTGTTGCGTCCGTCGGCGGATGGGACTGTGATCATCTCGACAAGACACGGCTGTCCGGTTCCGAAGTGAAGATGGCACCGAAACATCTGGATGCAAACGGCCGCGACTGTATCATCGTCGATGACATCATTGCAACCGGTGGTTCAATGGCAACGGCGGCAGGCATGCTGAAAGAACAGGGGGCAACCTCCGTTCGTGCCGCAGGGGTGCACGGTGTGTTTGCAAGCGGCGGGTATGTGAAGCTGATGCAGGCAGGACTTGCAGATATTGCTTCCTCTGATACCATTGAGCGTGCGAGCAGCAGATTTACCGCGTCCACGGTCATTGCAGACGCCGTTCGCCGATAACTTTCATGCGCTATATTTTAGACGCATCCTTTTTTTTCGGGGAGTACCCCTTCTGCGGGGAGTTTACAACGACCCCGGAGGTTGTTGCAGAACTCAGGGATGTAACCTCGAAGATGCGGTTTGAGGTGATGCAGAGTCGGGGTCTGTCTCTCTGCGAACCGGAACCTGCGGCAGTCGCGGCGGTCCGTGCGGCTGCTGCGGGTTCCGGAGACCTGCGGGTGCTTTCGGAGACGGACATCTCGGTGATCGCTCTGGGCCTTGCTCTTTCCGGAACGGTTGTCTCGGATGATTTTGCCGTGCAGAATGTCTGCCGCCATCTGAAGATTCCGGTACAGAACATGATGCAGAAGAAAGCAAAACGCCGCGTCTGGAAATGTATCTGCAGCGGTTGCGGGGCGGAGATTCCGGCGGGCGAAACGGAGTGCCCCGTCTGCGGATCGCCGCCGGTACGACGCGGGACAGAGAATCGGGGCGGGAAGAAATGAAATTCTGAATTTCTGAGCAGCCCACGAAACTTCACGGACACAAGTGCAAAGCCCAAAAACCCGACTTCGCTCCAAAGGTCTAAACTTGTTCATAATGTCCGATTGGATTATTCGGGATTTTTTCGCTTTGGTTTTTCTTGGAGTAACCACGGAACACACTGAATATGTGATGCCACGAAAAGATTTAGTAGTTCTTTGCGCCCTTCGCGCCAACCCTCTC
>DALTYF010000225.1 GCA_029986195.1 Methanocorpusculum sp.
CTGATGTTGAGGCCCATGTGCCGCCATGCGTAGCAGTCCGAGACCGTGGCTCCAGTCCAGAGCTGTCCGACGGCACGCCCGATGTTGAGACTGCTGTCGCCGGTCGCGTTCACCCACGGGTTCAGCGCGGTGGAGTTGGTGATGCTGCCGCGGGCATACCCCGCCAGACCGCCGGAGTAGGCGGTGGTGGTGCCACTCGCACTCCCCGTGACGCAGCAGTTGGTAATGCTGCTGGAGGCAGACCCCACCAGACCGCCGGAGTAGGCGGTGGTGGTGCCACTCGCACTCACGTCCCCCGTGGCGCAGCAGTTGGTGATGCTGCCGCCGATGGCATACCCTGCCAGACCTCCGGAGCAGGCGTTGCCGTCGCCGCTCGGCGTCACATTCACCACGACACCGGTCAGCGTCACATTTTTGATCATCGCATCCTTCACGCAGCCGAAGAGACCGGCGTAGATGCAGTCGGATCCGACAACCTTCGTGACGTTCATGTTGGAGATGGTGTGATTGCCGCTGTCAAAGGTGCCTTGGAAGATGTGTGTCGTGGGATTGTCCGTCGTCACGTTTCCGATCGGTTCCCAGAGGTAGGCGCTCAGATCGATGTTACTCGTGAGCGTGAAGTTCTGAGTAGTATTCAGATTCGCGTTCACCTGCTTCGCAAACAGGGCAAACTCTTCCGGTCTGCTGATATTGTATGGGTTAGTCTCGCTCCCGTCTCCACCCGCGTAGTCATTTGCTGCGTGATCCGTCCAGTACCCGCTTGGCGCTGCACTCACCGCCCCCGCACCGCACAGCAGCAGGAGCACCGCGAGGCAGACCGTGAAGGCAGCCCTCACCGCAGCACCCGTTCGCATACCCGCATTCTCCTCCTCAGCCCGGCTTCCGCAGTCGCCGCATATCGCAGAACATTCCGTTCGTTTCTTCATCAAGAGATCGCCTCAGATTGATCCAACCAAACCGGTTACAGCAGAAGCGTGGGAGAAAACATCGCCGGTTGAACCCTATTATGAGAGGATGGAGTGCTGAGTTTGCGCAGAAAGAAATATCCGGGAATTATTTTTTCGGTTGCGGGGAAAGTTTGCCGATATCTGCGTTGGTGCCGATTTTTTGATGCTATCCTTTGGAAGGGGTAGGGTGGAAGGGGGAAGAGGTGAATATTTCTTTTTTTAGAAAAAGATGGATGTATTTACCGGATGAAATGGGTTTGAGATATCTTAATAATATGTGCTGAACTACATACTCTCATAAGAGGAATGTAACACCCCCCGTGTTGGCTTTGTTTCAAAAGTCTAAACCTGTTAGTATGAAAATCGAATTCCGATACCATTTTCATCCGGGAACTTGATACGCCAGTATCCGGAACATTTCCGTGGCTCTTCAGCAAAACCAACCCCAAAAAATTCCAAAAAAATCCAATCTGAATTCGGATCAGACATTCTGAACACCTGCGGACACTTGGAACAACCCCGCGCAAACCCTAACTATTTCGCTGCCAAAGATCCAATAAAGAATCATATGCATGTTCTCTTCCCCACCGGCCGCCAGAGTGAAACAGCACTGCGCTCCGCACTTGCCGGTACCGACGCGTTTACGTACGCTGTTGTGCCGACGGGAGAGATAGCCTCCTTTCTGTCACCGGGAGCTCTCTCCCGCCTGCTGTTGGCAGACTCGTATGATCTCGTCGTCGTCTCCGGCATGTGTACCGCATCGTTTGCGGAAGTGGAGACCTCCTCCGGCGTTCCGGTCCGGAAAGGAACCCGGCATGCCGCGGACATGCGGCTCTGCATCCCGCTGATCCTTTCCGGAGGTCTTTCCGCAACCTCTCCGGCGGACGATCTTCTCCGTGATGAACGGCAGAGACAGGCTGCCGGCCGGTTATCGGCGATGGAACACACTGCCGGACCTGCGTTTGTGCTTCGCGGTGTTGCGTTCGGCGGCACATCCCGCATCAAGATCATCCATGAGATCATGGACGCCCACCGGCATCCCGCCCTGCGGGATGCCGTCCTCGCCGCCGCGGCATGCGGCGCCGACGTGGTGGATCTCGGCTTCGGGTTTGGCGCGACTCCGGACGACGTCCGCAGGTGCTTTGCGGAGGTCGCAGACCTGGACATTCTGCTCTCGGTTGACACGATTGATCCCGCACTCATCGAGGCTGCGCTGTTCCGCTGCGATCTGATCTTCTCCCTTACCGCTGCAACGCTCCCTCTTCTTGCTGCGAAGGTTGCAGCCTCTGGAGCTGCGGCTGTTCTGATCCCCCGCGACGCCTCCCTCACGGACACGGTTGCCGCCGCAAAGAAACTCGGGCTGTCGTAGATTCTTGCCGACCCGCTCCTTCCGCCTCCGC
>DALTYF010000015.1 GCA_029986195.1 Methanocorpusculum sp.
GCACGAATCGTAGCACAGCTGCATATGGCGGGAGGATCCCGGATCATAATATCTGCAACTGTGAGAGGTGTCAGGAACCTTCCGATGAGATAATTCATCTGATCATCCTCAAGAAGGAATCCGTCGTGACCGTATCCGGACATCACCTCGGTGTACTGCACATCCTTTCCGGTACTGTTTAACGCCATCACAATCTCCTCCGAAAGATACGGCGGATACAGCCAGTCGGTGGACACCGACAGAATCAGAAACTTCGCATCGGCATTGGCAAATCCCTCACAGAGCGATCCGTTTCTGGTCAGATCATAGTAATCAATGGCTTTGGTGATGTAGAGGTAGGAATTCGGATCAAACCGCTGCACAAAACTGCTTCCCTGATGCTTCAGATAGCTTTCCACACTGAACTCGGTCTCAAACCCGTACCCGTACTCGGTCTTCTCCTGCAGGGTGCGCCCGAACTTCTTGTGCATCGACTGATCCGACAGATACGTAATGTGGGCGATCATCCGCGCAAGCGACAACCCGTGATCGGGGCGCTCGTTTGCCGGATAACGTCCGCCTTTCCACGCAGGATCGGTCATGATTGCCGCCCGGCCCACCGCACCGAAGGCGATGTGCATCGGAGTTGAATACCCCGCAGCCGCAATTGCAACAACCCGGCGGGCAAATCCGGGGAACGTCACACTCCAGGTCAGTGCCTGCATTCCGCCCATCGATCCGCCGACAACCGCATAGAGTTCGGTAATCCCGCGCTCGATCAGAAACTGGCGCTGCGCTGTAACCATATCACGGATGGTTACCACCGGAAAGTCCGTACCGTACGGCACACCGGTCTCCGGATTTATCGAAGCAGGGCCGGTGGAACCTCTGCACCCGCCGATCACATTCGTTGCAATGATACAGTAGCGATCGGTATCAAGTGCTTTTCCGGGGCCGATGATCCCGTCCCACCACCCCGGATGCTTATCGCCTCTGTGCATGCCTGCCGCATGGGCATCGCCCGAAAGCGCATGACAGACGAGAATCGTATTTCCAAGAGACGGGGATGCACCGTACTGCTCGTAGGCAATCGTCACCCCGTTCAGGACAGCCCCGGACTCAAGATGCAGAGGGGAGGCAAGCCGGTGATACTGTGTTACCGTGTCTCCGACGGACCCTCTCATCACCGCTTCTCCCTCCGGGAGATAGTAGTATTCATTGATCGCATTCTGGGAAAACCTCACTCCGAAACACTGCACGTCGTCTCGCGTTCACTGTCCCGTAAATTCACACTGTGATTATTGGGCAGGGAAATGTTTAAAGTATCGTTTTTTGGCAGAACACCCGGGAACAGGAGTTCTGGATTTCCTCCAAGCAAAACCAAAATTCCATCCGGAAAAACCGTGAGGAGACCTTTGCAAAAGAAAACTCTTTGAAAAAAGAAAAAATGGAATCGGTTTAGAAATCCGTCATCACACGGAACTGATCGATCTCTTCGGAGTCAAGCTCTGCAAGGAAGGACTCAGCCGCATTCTTGATATCTTTGCTTGCCGTAATAGCGCGTCCGACCACCACAACATCCGCACCTGCGGCGATTGCCTTCTTGACAACCGGCACACGGATACCGCCGGCGGTTGCAACCAGAATCTTTGCATTGTACTTTGCAGCAACCGCCTTGATCTTCTTGATATCGCCCCAGCTGTACTCACCGCTTGCCTCCTTATCGATTGCGCGGTGCATCTCCACATACTGCGGAAGGAGAGCAGCGCCGCCCATCTTTGCAAGGTTCTCGATCAGCTTTGCCGGCTCTGCCACATTGAGCATATCGATGATTGCATAGATACCGCACTTCTTTGCTTCCTTAATGAATGCTGCAATCGTCTCAACCGGTGCAAGACCGGAAACCACCGCTGCATCGCCACCTGCGTTGGAAACCATGCGGGCCTCCAGGTTGCCGGTGTCCAGCGTCTTTAAATCTGCAACAATGAAACAGTTCGGGCGGATCTTGCGGATCTCACCAATGACGTGTAACCCGAACTGTTTGATGAGCGGCGTTCCCGCCTCAAAGATGACATGATCATTCTGCGGAACCTCACGCAGCACGCGCTCCACCTGTTTCATATCGACAAGATCCATCGCGACCTGCAGATACGGCGGGTTCCAGAGCCGCTGAACCTTGAATCCCATAACACCGTGGGCTGCCCGGTCCTTCTCCTTGAGAACAGTTGCGGTGTCCGGGAACTTGTCAAGCGCACGGGAAAGTGCAAGGCGGGTTGCTCCGTAGTTGAAGCGGTAGAGCTTGTTGAAGTCCGCTGCATCCGGAGAGATGAAAACGCTTGCAACAATTACCACATCATCAACATCCATACCGGTAAAAACGCCGTCCTCAAGAGCATCGGCAACCGCCTTGGATACTGCGGCCTGTGCGGGGCCGAAGATCTGGGTTACCTGTTCCGTGTGCTTCAGCGTAACCTTCGGAACAATCAGGACTGCCGGTTTTGGCAGAAGGTTCGGGCGGATAACGCCAAGCAGCGGCGTGTGTCCGGCGGAAAGCTGGGTCAGACCGTTTGCAAAAGCGGTTCCGACCGGTCCCATCTTGTCGCCGATCATAAGATCGATGTGAGCAAGTTCTGCCCCATCGCCAACGAGTGCTTCACCAATCAAAAACATAGAAAATCTCTGCAGTACCGTTGGTCTTGCAAGACTATAAAGACGACGTGGCCTCTCCTCCCTGTCAGGTTACTGCCGATCCTTTTCTGCCAGCTCTGATAACGTGTTACCGCAGACGCGGTACACCGTCCAGTCACTCATCGGCTCAGCGCCGAGCGCGAGATAAAAATCGATACTCGGGCGATTCCAGTCCAGGCACCACCATTCAAGTCTGCCGCAGACGCGCTCCACCGCAATTGCGGCAACTCGCGCAAGAAACACTTTCCCAATCCCGCGTCCACGGAACTCCGGTCTCACATACAGATCTTCCAGATATATTCCCGCCCGAGAAACGTGGAAAAGTTATGGAAGAACAGCGCAAACCCGACTGCCGTTCCGTCACTCTCCCCTATCAGAACCTCTGCCTTTCGTCTGACAAACAGCCATTCATGAAGAAGCTCCTCGGTTGCCACAACCTCATTTTCCATATGTTCATACGCGGCGAGTTCGCGGATAAATCCCAGTATCCGGGGAACATCACCGGGAACTGCAAACCGCAGACACAGCGAATCCATACATAGTATTTGTTCCGGAATTTTTTTAGATATCCCTCAGACAGGAAAACTTCGGGGAGATCGCGGCAAGCAGCCGCCACTGCCGGTACATGTGGTCAATGGTAGGGGAAAGACTGGTCTCATATACAGTGCGGACCAGGACCGGATCCGGCTTTTCCCCCGGTTCTGCGGCACGCATAAATGCATCGGCAAATGCACTGCCGCTTACCAGAGCGCTGGAGATTCCCTCTCCCAGCGGATTGAGCATATTTGCCGCATCCCCCGCAAGAAACACTCTCCCTTCCCCTTTGTCCACCGGGTTTTCCGGTGTTATGCGGGGGAGCAGCCACCGCTCTGCAAACTTCGGAGCGGAAAGTCGTGCATGGTGATTTTCTGCGAGGTACGCGAGAAATTTTTTATGATATCTGCCTGTGTCCGGTGCATGGTGAACCCCGACACCGGTGATGATGTAGTCATCTTTGACCATGCACCATGCATCATAATCGGAAAGTTCCGGCTGCAGAAACGTGTGGAAGTATGCAGGATCGAGATCAATTTCCCCTTTGGCATAAACCTGGTAGGTGGTGATACAGTCCCCCGGTTTCTTCCGGAGTTTCCTGCGGATGGTTCCGGCAGGCCCGTCACATCCGGCAAGGACCCTCGCCGACAGTCTGGACGCGGATTTTCCGCCGAGCCGGACCGCAACGTGATCCTTTTTCTCACTAAATCCGGTGACCGGCGTCTCTTCAAGAAACACCGCACCGGCATCAGCCGCCTCCAGTGCCATCCAGTAGTCAAGGAGGCTGCGCCAGATACTGAGGCAAAGTCCCTCAACCGGGACTTTCATACCGGTATCGGTGGTCAGGATCACCCCTTTGTTCAGATGCGGCTCGGCATATACGGCCCGGGGAATCTTTCCGAACGTGTGTTCGAGAATGCCGACGGATTTCTGGATCAGAATGCCGGAACAGGATTTCTGTCTGGGCATCGCCGTCTTATCTGCGATCAGAACCGAGTATCCTGAATCGGCAAGGAGTTTTGCGGTGATGCAGCCGGCAGGTCCCGCTCCCGCGATGACTACATCATACATGTTACTGTCCTGTCTTTGCGCTGAGATCACTGATATCCACTGCAATAACGGCTGTTCTGCCGGTGTTGCGGCTGATGTACTCCATCGCCTGTCATGGAATGCCGGTGAGTATTTATCCATCAGGGCTTCGAGGGCGGTCTGTTTTTCCGTCGCATCCCGGCGGTCTGGGCGATTCCAAACAACACCGTGGACCGGTAGGCCATGTCAAACCGATCGGGGAGAACCTCTGCCGTTGCGACAACCAAAAAGGATACAAGCGGATTTTCGCGCAGATTATCGATTTTATGTCCTTCCAATGCGGAGTGAAGATACAGGGTGTTTCCCAGCAAAACATAGTTCATGGGAACCGCATAGGGTTGTCCGCCGCTGTCTGCCGTTGCAAGCGTTCCCCAGATGCCGTTTTGCAGAATATCCCGTGCATCCCTGTCCGTGAGCTGGGATGCTTTCCTCCTCATAGGTCTCATGGGTACGTTGTAGGATGATGAAGTATTAATAATGGACGAAAGTCACAAAAAACACAGTTGTTTTGAAAAATATACCAATAATCTGTGATTGTGATCCTGTAAGGGGAGCTGAGCACAGCTATTGATGTGCGAGTGCCCAGAGATAGATCGAAGCAACACTTCCGTACGGGGAGTAACGGCGGCGCAGTTCCTCAAACTCTTTCTTTGAGACCGTCTCCATCCCATACAGC
Source organism: Methanocorpusculum sp. (assembly GCA_029986195.1). Lineage (GTDB taxonomy): Archaea > Halobacteriota > Methanomicrobia > Methanomicrobiales > Methanocorpusculaceae > Methanocorpusculum. The sequence continues at coordinate 4,967 of DALTYF010000015.1, forward strand.
CGCATCATTCCCCGCCGTATGCCGAGATCATGCCAGCTGCAGATGTCCGGACGCTGCAGGGAGTGCAGCATCAGCATCTCGGCAGTCCAGATGCCAATCCCCGGCAGCGCAGTAAGCTCCCTGATGATCCGATCCTCATCCGCATCCCGCAGTTCCCTGGCATCAATCTGCCCTGAAACAAAAGCGAAAGCAATGCCCCGGATGTACCCTGCCTTTCTCCATGACATACCAAGTGGCTGAATCTCCTCTTCGGAGAACTTGGCGATCTGCTCGGGGGTTACGGCCCCGCCGCACCGGTCAACCACCCGGTTATACACTGTCTCGGCTGCTTTGGTTGAAATCTGCTGGGCGATCACGCAGTTGACAAGAGCGGTGAAAAGATCCGGCATCAGCGGCCGGTCGGGGTGCCCGAGCCGGTCAATTGCCGCTCCGAGAATTGGATCTGCCGCCTTCAGAGCCTCGGTTTCAATTGTGCCGTACGGGAAACACTGCATGGTTTAGTCAGATATGGACGCAGAGGGAATAAGTAGTATTCGGCTCTGAAAAATGCTCCCCGCAACGCCCTGCAAAGGCAAAGATTCATGTAACATTCCTTACTATGTATCTGTAAAGAGGTTACGAGAGGATGGGGTTGAAAAGCTGGTTGGTCCCGCAGGATAAATTCTTTTTTGAACTGTTCGAAGAACAGGCAGAGATTGTCTGCGAAGCAGCGGATCTTTTAGTGAATATCTTTGCCGACTACACCAATATTCAGGAAAAATACCGGCAGATGAAAGATCTTGAGCACCGTGGCGACGCAATGGCGCACCGGGCATATGACGAGCTGAACCGGACGTTCATCACACCCATCGAACCGGAAGAGATCTCCCGGCTGGTTACCGCCCTGGATGATGTGATCGACTTCATCGACTCGGGAGCAAACATGCTCCTAATCTATGAGATCGAGAAACCTGACACGTTCATGGTTGAGTTCGCCTCGGTGATCCGTCAGGCGGCAGAAGAGATCCGCACCGGTGTTGCCGGTCTCCGCACGCTGAACGACCCCGAAACCATCAAGGGATGCTGCATTGAGATCAACCGCCTGGAAAACCAGGGAGACGACATCCTTTCAAATGCCCTGTGCAGTCTGTTCAAGACAAAGGATCCTGTTGAGATCATCAAGTTCAAGGATATCTATGAGCACTTTGAGATTGCGACCGACAAATGTGAAGATGTGGCCGACGTGTTTGCCGCAATTCTGATCCGTCACACGTGAGTGCAATGGACACAAACACGGTTATTATCATCGCAGGCATTGTGATCGCGCTTGCATTCAACTTTTCCAACGGAAGAAACGACGCATCCAACACGGTGGCAACCGTCATTGCCACGCGGGCGCTTGCACCCCGGACTGCCATTCTGATCGCATCCGTCTGCTGTCTTGCCGGTCCCTTTATCTACTCAACCGCCGTCGCAAAAACCATTGGAAAAGGTATTGTTGATCCCGGCATCTTTACGCCGGTACTTCTTTTCATCGGACTCATCGGTGCAGTGCTGTGGGTGAACACCTGTTCGCACTACGGCATTCCGGTATCCTCATCGCATGCCCTTGTCGGCGGCCTGATGGGAGCGGGTCTTGCCGCGGGAGGAATCTCCGCCGTGTTCTGGCCTGCGCCGGAACTTGTCGGATGGACCGTAGTCTATCTTGCCTGCGGTGCGGCTCTTGGTGCAGGTATCATGGCAGTTCTTGCAGCAGTCTTCAGGGACTCCCTGAAATTCTATGCAATCCTCGGGGCAGCGGCTGGGGCAGTTGTGACCATTCCCATCCTGATGATTCTGGATCTGTTCGTCATTAAAGGACTGCTTGCCATCCTGCTCTTTATCTGTGTCTCGCCGATTCTCGGCCTGATCGTCTCCTACATCTTCACCACCATTTTAACCAAAATCATGGCAAGTGCCAAACACCCGACGAAGATGAACAAATGGTTCCAGCGTGCGCAGATCGTGGGTTCCGGTTTTCAGGCAATGAGTCTTGGTGGCAATGACGCCCAGAACGCAATGGGTATCATCATTGCAATTCTGATCGCCGCAGGATTTGTAACAGCTGATGCAGAACTTCCGATGTGGGTAATTGTACTGTCCGCCCTTGCAATTGCTCTTGGTCTTTTGTCCGACGGCTGGAAGGTTATCAAAAAGATGGGTACGGGCATTACCCGTATCCGTCCCTATCAGGGATTTTCCGCATCAATGTCCGGCGGAATGGTATTATCATTTATGACCATGTTTGGTGTCCCGGTCTTAACAACACACGTTGCAACCGGAACCATCATGGGAACCGGCGTGACGCGGGGAGCCGGTGCGGTGGGGAGCAGTCCGCCAGATGGTAACCGCCTGGATTTTAACTATTCCCGCAGCCGCAGCGGTCTCCGGCATCTGCTACCTTGCCGCCCGGCTGGTGTTCGGGTTTTAACCCGAATCCTTTTCCGGAAAGCGGAAATCCGCTTCCTTTCTTTTAAAACATCAGCGAGATTCCGTACACGACGCAGCCGATGGCAACAATCATCAGCACAATATACATCAGTCCGGGTTTTGGTATTTCCTCATCCATATTGCTTATCTTTCTCTCATCCAGAGAGTTTATGCGTTACGCCCCCCAATGAGTACTGCAATGATCAATATTCGCAGAGACGTTTGCGGCTACTGTGGGGCATGTGTGTCAGTCTGTCCGCAGGGTTCGCTTGAGTTAATCGACGCGTATCTTACTGTTGATACAGAGACCTGCAAGGACAAATGCAAAATCTGCTCGACCGTCTGTCCTCTCGGGGCTATTGAATGGGTGGAAAAATGAAGGAGGCTTACGATGTTCTGGTTGTCGGAGGAGGTCCGGGAGGAGCTCTTGCGGCAAAGGCAGCAGCCGAGGCAGGTCTTTCGGTCCTGCTGGTGGAAAAACGGCCTGCAATCGGTGCCCCGGTCCGCTGTGCGGAGGGTATTGGAAAAGGCGCGCTTGCTGAGTTTATCGAAGCAGACCCGAAATGGGTATCAACTGACATCGAGCGTGCGGTGCTTGTCGGTCCGGACGGCACCCGGTTCACCATTGACGGGGAAGCCGCCGGAGGAAAGGTCGGCTACGTTCTGGACCGCAAGATGTTTGATCGTGAACTCGTCTGGCGTGCGGCGGAGGCCGGTGCAGAGATTCAGGTGCATGCACGTGCATCCGCACCGATCATGATCGACGGCAAACTGCAGGGAGCTGTCATTCACCAGCATGGAAAGACCTACGAAGTCCGTGCGAAAGTCGTGATTGCAGCCGACGGTGTGGAGTCGAAGTTTGCAAAGTGGGCAGGAATTGATACAACCGTGCCGCTCTGGGAGCTTGAGACCTGTGCCCAGTATCTCGTCAATGACATCGATATCGACCCGAAAGCAAACGTGTTCTATGTCTCCAACGAGGCATGTCCGTGGGGATACATCTGGATCTTCCCGAAAGGCCCGCGCTGTGCGAACATCGGCATCGGTATTGCCGGAACCAAATCCGGTGAAGGTCACCGCGCGAAGGATTACCTGGACCGGTTTATGGCAAAGGAGTTCCCGAGTGGAAAGATTACGGAGCTTATGGTGGGCGGTGTCTCCGTCTGCAAGCCGCTTGAATGCACGGTTGCAGACAACCTGCTGATTGTCGGGGATGCGGCACGGATTTCTGATCCGATCACCGGCGGCGGTATCTACAATGCGATGTACACCGGCGATCTCGCCGGCAAAGTTGCGGCAACCGCGATTAAGAACGGCGATACCTCAAAGAAAGCCCTGATGGTCTATGACAAGACCTGGCGCAACGGCCCTGTCGGTACGACGCTTGCTCGCAATTATGCAGTCAAGGAGTCGTTCATCAAGATGGACGACAAGAAGCTGAACTCGATTGTTCATTCCATGTCAGATCTCAAGATCGATGAGCTGAGTGTGAAAAAACTGGTGCTTGCAATCTTTAAGGCGAACCCGTGGCTGGCGCTTGAACTGCCGCATCTCCTTAAAGCACTCTAATCTCTTTTTCAGGTACGATGAAAGAAGCGTATGATGTTGTTGTAGTGGGCGCAGGACCTGCAGGTTCCATGGCGGCACAGGCAGGCTGCCGCTGTCCGGGGTGCCTCGGTTCTGCTGGTTGAAAAACGGCCTGCCGTCGGTGTGTTGCCGTGATCGCAGGCTCTTTGCCGAACTCGGTTCTGCTGGTTGAAAAACGGCCTGCCGTCGGTGCTCCGGTACGGTGTGCCGAGGGCATTGTAACCGCAGACCTTGCCGAGTTCATGGATCCGGATCCGAAATGGGTTTCTACGGTTATCCGAAAAGCCCGGTTCGTTGCGCCGGACAAAAGCAGTTTTACGATTACCGGAAAAACCGAGGATGAGGTGCTCGGCTATACTCTGGACAGGAAGATCTTTGATCGCGATCTGGCACGGAAAGCAGCCGATGCGGGCGCGGATGTTCTGGTCCACGCACGTGCTGTTCCTTTCATGGAAGAGGGCAGGCTTTTAGGTGTGATAATCCATCATCATGGAAAGACCTGCGAAGTCCGTGCGAAAGTCGTGATTGCAGCCGACGGTGTGGAGTCGAAGTTTGGAAAACTTGCCGGCATCAATACAACCGTGCCGCTCGCTGATCTTGATTCCTGTGTGCAGTATCTGGTTACCGGCATTGACATTGAACCGGAGACGAATGTCTTTTACTGGAGCAACACGGACTGCCCGCACGGATATATCTGGATATTTGCCAAGGGTCCGCGCTGTGCAAACATCGGCATAGGAATCCCGGGGACACAGTCCGGCGACGGTCACCGCGCGAAGGATTATCTGGATCGGTTCATGGAGAAGAACTTCCCGGACGGTAAGATCACGGAGCTGATTGCGGGCGGAGTCTCCACCTGCAAACCACTTGAGTCCACGATTGCAGACAATCTGATCATCTGCGGGGATGCTGCACGGCTTTCTGATCCGTTCACCGGCGGGGGAATCTATCAGGCGCTGTATTCGGGGCGTCTTGCCGGTGAGATGGCGGCGGATGCAGTTGCGCCCGGGGAGACTGTTCCCGGCAGGCGCTGGCGGTCTATGAACGGACCTGGCGCCAGAGCCGTATGGGGACGTTCCTGTCACGCTCGTATCTGATCAAAGAGGTGTTCTTCCGGATGGACGATTCCCTGCTGAATGCGGTGATTGGATCCGTTCCGGATCTGCATCTGGACGAGGTGACCATCCCCTCCGTTCTTGCGGCGATGCTGAAGAGCAATCCCTGGCTGGTGGTCAGGTTCCCGATGCTCTTTCTGCGCCGGGGATGATTCCTTCCGGACTATTTTTCCCAACCTGTTTTTTGTATATTTTTCCCGGGCAGACGCCTTTGTAATACTGAAAACGGTATTGCTGCATTCCAAAACAACTCAGCAGAAATGCATCGGAACGGTCACAACAGAAATCGGAAAAAGAAGTGCATCGACCGGGACTCGAACCCGAGTTTAGGCGTTGGCAACG
>DALTYF010000226.1 GCA_029986195.1 Methanocorpusculum sp.
AACCAACAGGGTCCAAAAGCCCGACGCTGGCACACACCCTGTCCCACAGACCAGAGAGTTCCAACTGCTCCCTCGCCCGCGGATGGATCGGCCACAGAAGCGGCATATCTTTTGTCACCTCGTCCGTCAGGAAATCGATCAGAGGTTTCAGCGTCTCGATTTGGTCGACATTGCTGGGACGATGCATTGTCATCACCGCAAAACCGTCATCCGGGAGCGCCGGAATATCGCGGGAGTCCAACAATTCTCGTTTCACCAGTTCCGTCACGTTCCGCGCCGCCACTTTGCTGCGCTCTGCCTCCAGTGTATCGATCATGATGTTTCCGACGAAGGCGATCCGGTGAGATTGTACGCCTTCTGCCGTCAGATTGGCACTGGAGATACGGTCCGGCGTCAGCAGCAGATCCGCCAGGCGGTCGGTCACGAGACGATTCACCTCTTCGGGCATATCCATATCCCCCGAGCGCAAACCGGCTTCGATATGCGCAAGTTTCACATGTTCCTTTTTGGCGACGATGGAGCAGGCGCAAGTGGCGTTGACGTCGCCCACCACCACGATCCAGTCCGGTTTTTCCGCTCTGACCACCTTCTCAAATTCAATCATCGTACGCCCGACCTGTTCGGCGTGGGACCCGCTGCCGATATTGAGATGCACATCCGGCTCCGGAATGCCGAGATCGGCGAAGAATGAATCACTCATCCTCACGTCATAATGCTGTCCGGTATGGACCAGAACGTGTTTGACCTCCTGATGCGTCGCCAAAGCCCGGCAGAACGGCGCGATCTTCATAAAATTGGGACGTGCCCCCACAATACTGATGATTTTCATAAAAAAACCTTTTTTTGAACAGATTTCATTCCGCTTTCACGGTTGCCCTGTAAAGATTCGTTATTTTCCGGACGTTATCTCGCCTACTGTTTTTGCGGTTATTCAACAATAATCGTCTTTATCGCCGGGGATGCGGGGCCGTGGAGCGTTCTTTACTTCAGCACCGGAACAACCGTCCAGCCGCCGGCAGATTCTGTGAACTCTCGGCAGGTGAAGCAGTAGATCACGACCTTCTTGTTCTTCAGCCACGCAGGATCTTTTTTCGCCTTGCGGAACAGATTGATGCGGACCGCTGTCGCCGCAGAACCTTTGACTCCGATGCGGTCAATGGGCATTCCCAGCCGGAGCGCGAGCAGTTCCGCCAGCCCGGCATCGGATGCGAGCATATCGCCCCCCGTGGAAAACACCAGTGTGTGACTATCCCCCATCAGCAGCACAGGAGCGTTTTCGGCGATGGTTTTCCCGACCACGGTCTGCATCGGGAGTTCCTCGGTTTCCGGAGATGAGGCATTCAGAGATTTGGCGAGATCGCCCGAAATCTTCTCTATCCGAGCTGTGACGACGTACTTTTCGGAGTCTTTCAGAGGGATCAGTTTTGCCAATTCATCGGCGGCGATGGCGATCCCGAAGGGACTCCAGTGGGCATCGGTCCGGCAATAGCACTTTTCTGCGTCGGCATTTTGGAACGCATCGCTCAAATCCAAAACTTCGATGCCCCTGGCCCGCAATTCGCTGTAGAAAGGCTTCAGGTACTGCATGGCGTCACCCTTCTGAAGTCCGGTGAAAGGTTTGACGGCGGCCTTGGGCGGAACCGGCACCAGGATCAGCCTGATCCCGAGTTTTTTCAAGCTGTCATGGAACTCTGCAAGCGCCGTGATCGGGTCCTGATTCCGCTTGGCGACGGAGACATTGATAACGTTTCCGTTGGCGAGGGGACCCCGGGAGAGATGCTCCAATTCGTTTCGGCTGTAGAGCCAAGTGTTGGCGTCCTTCATGGTGATGGTCCCGGGAACGACCTTCTGCAACGCCGCAGATGCGGCATCCGAAAGTTCCGCAGCACCCAAAACGGCGGAAACGGCCAGCGTCAACGCAAACAACAGTTGTTTCTTCATTTCAGTTCTCCATATAACGGATCCTGCAGGGTCAAGGTCTCGTCCTCGAACTCGCTGCGGTTCCAGCTTCCGTATTGTTTTTCACGGTTCGTATCCAACCACGGCTCGAGGCAGATTGTCACCGTATCGCCGACCCGGAGGTTCGCCGCCGCTGTCCAGACGTTGTTCCGCATGCTGACGGCATAGACCAGCGCCTGCGTGTTTCCTCCGTCAATACTGCCGAGATGCAAACTCATGACGTGGTCCGAATAGGGCGCAGAATGAGGACGAGGCACCCCGCTCACCGCAAGGATCGTCGCGGTGACGGTCCGGGGCGCCGCAAGGGTCAGGAACGTCGCCTCCTCGGTCTCCGGTTTGGGCGCGTCA
>DALTYF010000016.1 GCA_029986195.1 Methanocorpusculum sp.
TCATCTTGACTTAGAACCACACGAGATGGTTGGCGCGAAGGGCGCAAAGAACTACATCTTTTCGTGGCATCACAGAACAAACAGATGAACACAACCACAGAAGGACGGTAGCACCGATGAAAAGCATCGTTCCTTTCTTATCGGCAAAACAATTGCCGCATTCATCATCTATCTGGTCTTATCCATAGGAAGTGCCGGGGAAACCAACTCGATTCTCCTCTGGTCCGTACCCGAACTCATTATTGGACTAATCCTTTCAATTATTACCGGGCTGCTATGCCGCAAGCTCTGGCAGGGAAAACGCTACACCATGGCCAACCCCCTTCGCTGGCTTCTGCTTGCCGTCTATATCATTCCGTTTGTAATCGAACTGATTATCGCAAACCTGACCGTTGCATGGAAGATACTCACCGGCAGAAACATCCGTCCGGGCATCGTCAAACTCACGTCCGGCCTGAAAACGGATGCCGGAGCACTCCTGCTCTCCGCATCCATCACGTTCCAGCACGGAACCGCAACCGTTGACATCAACGAAAAAACCCGCGAGATGTACATCCACTGCCTCGACGTCGGCGATGCCCCGCAGAAGACCATGGAGTCCGGCAAAATCTTTGCCAAACTCGATCTCGCCAAATGGATCCGGAGGATCACCGAATGATCGACATCTTCATGATAGCCGCAATCATCTTCGTCCTCCTCATCTTCGCATGCGGAGTTCGGATGTGGCTTGGCCCCACCAACGCCGACCGGATGCTGGCACTTGACGTCATCAACGCACTCGTCGTCATCATCATGATCATCCTCTCCATCCGCTTCCAGCAGCCGGGTTTCATCGATGTTGCAATCGTCTACGCTCTGCTCTCCTTTGTCGGCACACTCTACGTCGCAAAACTCATCAGAGGTGATCTCGAATGATCGAAACCGCAATCGTCATCCTTGTCCTGCTGTCGCTCGTCTTCAGCATCCTCGGCGTTGCCGGTCTGTTCCGGTTCCCGGACTTCTACACCCGCATCCACGCCGCAGGTCTCGTCGGCAGTTTCGGTCTCCTGTTTGCTGGATTCGCCGTCCTGCTCTACGCATACGTCCTGTATGCCGCAGGCGAAGCCGCATGGTTCAACTACAGCGCCCACGTACTTCTGGCGCTCGCCGTCGTCGTGGTTACCGCAACCACCTCGACCCACGCTATTGCCCGCAGCGCCTACCGCAGCGGCAACATGCCAAAAGACGCGAGTATCGACGCCCTTGCCGAGGACGAACCAAAAATGAGGGCACAGGAGGAGGCACGCAAATGATCGAACTCTTCCCGGCATCCTATGCCGTCCTGCACGTCCTCTTCCTCGCCGCCATGATTCTCTGCGCCGTCGCCGTCTTCTACCTAAAAGACCTCATCGCCGCAGCCATCGCCTTTGCCGCGTTCAGCTTCCTGCTGGCTCTGGAGTTCTTTATCCTGCAGGCGCCCGACGTCGCCATCGCCGAAGCATCTATCGGGGCAGGAATCTCCACCGCCATTCTCATCATCGCCATCCGCGGAACAACCCGCGAGGAGGGCGAGTAAGATGGCACGCTGCTCAGTTCCGCCCAAGCTCGCGATATTTTTGATCATCGCAGTCACGCTTATCCTGCTGCTGCCGGCGTTCGGCCTCTCGTCGGCCACCCGCTCGCATCCGCAACCGATCAGTACTATATCGACAACACGCAGGAACAGACCGGATCGAACAACGCCGTCACCGCGATCGTCTTCGACTTCCGCGGATTTGACACCCTCGGTGAAGCGACCGTTCTCTTCATCGCCTTTTGGGCGTATCCATGTTCTTCAGGAGGAGACACTAATGGTTACCGGACTTATCGGACGATCTGCAGGACGCCTGCTCGTTCCCTTCATCTTCATCTTCGGCTTCTACATCGTAGCCCACGGTCACCTCTCGCCCGGCGGAGGATTCCAGGGCGGAGCAGTTATTGCAACCGGCGTAGCCCTCGTGCTCGTCTGCTACTACTACCGCGAGTGCATGGAACACTTCATCGAAGCAAAGAACTTCAAACTCATCGAATCCGCCGGTCTGATATTCTTTATCTGCACCGCCCTTGCCGGACTCCTCCTTGCATCCAGCTTCTTCTTAAACTGGCTCAACGCCAGCGGCGGCCTCTTCGGCAACCCGGTTGCCTACGGCGTCAACGCAGGCGACCTGTTCACCGCCGGAACCATTCCGCTGATGAACTTCGCCGTCGGTATCGAAGTCTTTGCAGGACTCTCGGTCGTGATGCTCTACATGTTTGCCGGACTCAAAGAGACCACCAAAGAAGAGGACGATGCCGAACCGCACAACTTCGCCCAGAGGGAGGAGAGCTGCCATGATCGCAAACCTTCCGTTCATCGCGGTTGCGCTTCTGATAGGCATTGCCTTTGCGATGATTCTCCTCAAACGCAACATGATCAAGATGATCATGGGACTTGGCATCCTTGAAGGAGCGGTCAACCTCTTCCTGGTCAGCCTCGGCTACCGGGAAGACGGCATTGCGCCGATCTTCACGAGCGCCCCCGCAGACCCGACCATGGTTATGCCGACGGTTCAGGCGCTGACCTTAACCAACATCGTTATCGGCGTTGCGACAACCGCACTGATGCTCGTCTTCGTGATGCTTATCTACAAGAAGTACGGCACCGTCAACGCCAATGAGATGCGGAGGCTCAAAGAATGAACGCCGACCTGTTCCTCGCGAACCTGCCGGCGCTGCTGATTGCAGTACCGCTGTTTGGCGCATTCATGACGCCGGTCTTCGGCCGGTTCCTGCCGAAGATCCGGGACGCCTGGGTCATTCTCGCAAGCTTCGCCGCATCCGCGGTTGCGATTCTCCTCGCAGCCCAGGTCTATGCCAAAGGCGCAGTCATCTACGTCTTCGGCACAGCGCCCGGAACCGGCGCAATCCCTCCGGATTCGGGCGGTATTCCCATCCGCATCCTCTTCAACATCGACGGATTTGGCGCATTCATGCTCATCTCCGCAGCGATTGTATCGTTTGCGGTGATTCTCTACCTCACGGTCTCGCAGAGCAGACGCAGTTCTCGGTCCGAGTTCTATGCCCTCTACCTCCTGCTGGTCGCGGGAGTCTTCGGCATGGTCTCGACCGGGGACTTGTTCAACTTCTTCGTGTTCCTGGAGATCAACTCCCTTGCGGCTTCGGCGATAATTGCGTATCACCGCAATGGCGGACTTGCCGCGGAAGGCGCACTGAAGTACTTAATCATGAACACCGTCGGCGGCCTGATGATTCTGTTCGCCATCGGCCTTCTCTATGCGCAGTACAACTCGCTCAACATGGCGGTCATCGCCGGCAGTTTGTCGCTTACCACGCTGAATATGCTGGCGCTCGTCCTCTTCATTGCAGGACTTGCCACCAAAGCGGGAGCCGTGCCGTTCCACTTTGCAACGCCCGACGCCTACTCGGTCGCGCCGTCCGGCGTGACGGCACTCATGATCGTCGCAAGTCAGGCGGGTCTGTATGGAATGTTCCGGATTCTGTTCTCGGTCTACGGCGGTGTCTTCACCTCCGCAACCGTGGGCTGGATTGTGATCGTCCTTGGTGTTCTTTCGATGTTCGTCGGGGTTACGATGGCTATCCCGCAGAAGGATATCAAACGGCTGCTGTCGTATCACGCAGTTTCCCAGACCGGCTACATGCTGCTCGGTGTGGGTGTTGCCCTCGCTGTGCTCGGCGACGTGACCCTTACGAATGCGTTCGGCAAGATGGCAATGGAGGGAGGTCTCTTCCATATCATCAACCACGCAATGTACAAGGGACTGCTGTTCCTCGCGGTCGGCGCGGTGATTTACCGTACCGGCGTGTGGAACCTGAACGAGATGGGAGGTCTCGGCCACAAAATGAAGTGGACGATGATCTTCTTCTTCATCGGTGCTCTTGCAATCGCCGGCATTCCGCCGTTCAACGGCTTTGCCTCAAAACTGATGATCTATGAATCAACATTTGCATTCAATCCGGCAATCGCAATCATTGCCATGGTCGTGAATATCTTAACCCTCGCCTCCTTCATGAAGGTGTTCCACTCGGTCTTTATGGGACCGGAGCTGCCGGAGTATGCGGGTGTGCGGGAGGTTCCCCGGCGGATGCTTGCCGGCATGGCAATTCTTGCCGTGTTTGTTGTCGCGTTCGGTCTGGTGCCGGACCTCGTGGTTGACACCCTGATTGCACCGGCAGCTGATGCCCTGCTCCATCAGGGACAGTATATTATGTCGGTTCTTGGAGGCGGATTATGATTGGAACAGTTGTGACCGGATTCGGATTCTGGAATCCGTTTATCTGGCTTATTGTCATCGCGGTTGCCCTCCTCTTCTCCTGGCTCATCTGGAGATGCGGCGAGTCCGACTACGAGGAAAATATCGAGGCTACCGCGCCGTATCTGTCCGGAAACGCCGAGCCGGAGAAAGGAGCCGTCCACATCCGTGCCGGAAATATGTACTGGGGATTTACCAAGGCACTGTCGGCGTACTATAACCGCCTGGTTCCGCTGCATTCGGGAATCGTGACCGATTACGTCTCCTGGTTCCTGATTGGTGTTGTGATCCTCTTCGTGGTGGTGATTCTCGTATGAAACTGACAACGTCACTGAACCGTTCGCTGTGGGTGTTCCATTTCAACAGCGGTTCGTGTAACGGCTGCGACATTGAGATTGTGGCAACCCTTACGCCCCGCTACGATCCGGAGCGGTTCGGCGTGAAGCTGGTCGTTTCTCCGCGTCACGCGGATGTCCTTTTGGTAACGGGTCCGGTTACGAACCAGATGGCCGACCGGCTGCGGCGGGTGTATGCCCAGATGCCGGGGCCGAAGGTGGTCATGGTGGTCGGTACCTGCGGGCAGTCCGGAGGTGTGTTCAGTACCTCCTACAACCTCGCAGGTCCGATCGATCAGATTATCCCGGTGGACGTCTATGTGCCGGGCTGTGCCCCGCGGCCGGAGGCGATCATTCAGGGAGTGGTGAGCGCGATTGCAAAGCTTGAAAGACTCGAAGGAGGTGCCAAACAATGACGGACGAAATTCTTCCGGCAGCAGCTGTTGTCGAACGCCTGACGGCGGCGCTGGGGAGTGCGGTGATCGATTCCCGCATTCAGATCAGAGCGGAGGGAAAGGAGAAGCGGGAGAACACCAACATCTGGATTACGATTCGGCGCGATGCAGTGCATGCCGCGGTTGAGGCGCTGATGCAGATCTGGTATCCGCATCTCTCCTGCATTGCAGGGTATGACAAAGGCGCTGATTCGCCCGACCTGCGTGTGCAGTACATCTTCTCGATCTACGGGGGCGTTGCCGCCTCCGAATACATGGTGATCTTTTCGCTGGACGTGCCCAAGGCGGACGCCCGTCTTCCGACGATCACCGATCTGCTGGAAGGTGCAGCGTTTACGGAACGCGAGAAGACCGAGTATCTCGGAATTTCCATCGATGGTCTTCCCGCAGCGGGCTTCGGGGTGTTTGCGTCGTCGTTCGTGGGTGCCATCTCGGAATTTCCATCGATGGTCTTCCCGCAGCGGGGCATAAGTTCTTCCTGCCGCAGGAGTTCCCGGATAATGTGTATCCTCTCCGAAAGGACGACAAGAAGATTCCCGATTCGATGATAAAAGACCTCTGGGCATGTGGTCGGCCTGCGGGCCGGCCTCCTGCACCGCTCAACGGAGGTGAAGGAGTAAATGGCAAAGACAGCTTCCTACATCGTGCCGGTCGGCCCGATCCATCCGGCTCTGAAAGAGCCGGTTCACATTGAGCTGACGGTTGTCGGGGAAGAGGTCATCTCCGCCGACTTCACGCCCGGCCAGACTCACCGCGGTATTGAGTGGATGGGTCTTTCCCGCAATCCGGTACAGATCGTCCACCTGACGGGCAGAATCTGTGGTATCTGCGGCGTGACCCATTCGCTTGCGTTTGCCCGGGCGGTTGAGCAGATTGCAGACATCACGGTTCCGGAGCGGGCCGACTACGTCAGAGTGATCATTGCCGAGTTTGAGCGTATTCAGTCCCACCTGCTCTGGGCGGCGTTGCGGCGCATGAACTCGGATTTGACACGCTGTTCTATCTGGCGTGGCGGGTTCGCGAGGAGGCGATGGATGCAATCGAGTGCATCACCGGCAACCGCGTGAACTATGATATCATCCAGATAGGCGGTGTCCGCCGCGATATTACGGAGGCCCAGCACGCGCAGATTCGCCGCTGTCTTGACAGCTACAAGGAGCTGTTCGGGAAGCTGAAGACGCTGTTCCTTGAGGATGCGGTTATCAACTCCCGCTGCAAGGGTGTCGGCCTGCTCTCGTTTGAAAAAGCGATGGCCTACTCCACGGTCGGTCCTACGGCGCGGGCTTCGGGCTGCACCGCGGATCTCCGGGTGGATTATCCGTATGCGGCCTACGGCGATCTTGACCTGAAGCCGGTTCTGCCGACGGCCTACGGGACGGAGGTGAACGGCGATACGTATGATCGAATCGTTGTCCGCATCTTTGAGATTGCCCAGTCGATTGAGATCATTGAGGAGTGTCTGGCCAATATGCCGGCCGGCCCTGTCCTCTGGGAGGAGAAGGTGGCAAAGATTCTTGCGGCCTGCAAGAAGGCCGAGGGTGAAGCCGTCGGCCGCCATGAAAGCCCCCCGCGGCGAGTGTCTGCACTACGTTGCCCTGGAGAAGGCGGAGGCGCCGATCGCCTGGAAGGTGAAGGCGTCCTCGTACAGTAATCTGCATGTCTGGCCGCTGATTCTGAAAGGTGCCCAGCTTGCGGATATTCCGATCATCGTGGCTTCGGTTGATCCGTGTCTGTCGTGTACGGACCGCGTTGCGATTACGGATGCGGATGCACATAAGACGAAGATATTCACCAAGGAGGAGCTGACCAGGATGTCGTATGAGAAGACGCAGAGGATGCGAGCATGAATCCGGTTCTTGGTGCTGTCGGCGGAACGATTGTTCTTGCGGTCCTCGCGATTGCATTCGGTCTGATTCTTGCGGGAATTGACCGCCGGGTTGTTGCCCGGATGCAGGCGCGGGTCGGCCCGCCGCTTCTTCAGCCGGTTACGGATGTGCGCAAACTGCTTGCGAAGCAGAGTATTGTTCCGGCAAATGCGATTCCCTGGCTGTTTAATGCTATGCCGATCGTTGCGTTAGCGTCTGCGATTGCTATTCTGCTCTACCTTCCGTTCGGCAGTGTTGCGCCGGTCTTAGGGGAGTTCGGGGATGTGATTCTGGTCCTGTATCTTTTGATCATCCCGTCGCTTGCTCTGGTTGTCGGCGGTTTTGCGTCCGGTTCGCCGTATGCGACGGTGGGTGCCCAGCGTGAGATGGTGTCGATGATTGCGTATGAGCTGCCGCTTGCGATTGCGGTGATGGCTGTTGCCTGGCGGCTGATGGCGGCGGGCGTTGCCGAGCCGTTTTCGATGCTGACGCTGATGCAGACTCCGGTCTGGAGTGTGGTCGGGCCTCTTGGTATCCTTGCGCTCCTTATCCTCCTCGTGATGATGGCCTGGGTTACGCCGGGTGAGCTGTCGAAGATTCCGTTCGATTCGCCGGAGGCGGAGACGGAGCTTGCGGGCGGTATTCTGGTGGAGTATTCGGGACGAAACCTTGGTCTCTTTACGCTGTCGCAGGCGGTGAAAACCGTGGCTATGTCTGCGTTTGGTATTATTCTGCTCCTGCCGTGGAATCTTTCGCCGTTCCTTGGTCTTACGGGGGCGGCGGCCGGGGTCGCCGACCTCGTCTTCTTTGTCCTGAAGGTGCTGTTTGTGGTGATCGTGTCGGTGACGGTAGTTAGAACGATGATGGCCCGTTTCCGGATTACGCAGGTGGTCGGCCTTTACTGGCTGGTGCTTGGCGGGCTTGGGGCGGTTGCTATTATTCTGATGATGGCGGATGCGGTTCTTCTGGGGGTGATCTGAGAT
Organism: Methanocorpusculum sp.; assembly: GCA_029986195.1. Classification (GTDB taxonomy): domain Archaea; phylum Halobacteriota; class Methanomicrobia; order Methanomicrobiales; family Methanocorpusculaceae; genus Methanocorpusculum. Next base: position 7,928 of record DALTYF010000016.1, read on the forward strand.
GGCCGGACTTCCGATGATGAAGGAGATTCTGGTGCAGTCGGTGAAAAAGCCGGTGACGAATCTGTTCCCGGCTGTCCGTCTGCCGGGGTCGATCACGGGTTTTCTTGGATCGGTTGCGGAAGGAAAAGCGGAGATTATTCCGCCGGTGGCGACACCTCCTGCGTTCCGTGGAAAGATTGTGTATGACCGTGCGGCCTGTAACGGCTGCGGGCTGTGTCTGAAGGTCTGTCCTGCGCATGCGATTGAGCAGGTTGCGTATCCGCCGGTGACGGTTTCTGTGACCGATGCGGAGGGGAATGTTTCCGAGAAGGTGAAGAAGGAGAAACGCATTCGGATTTATGTGGCGAGCTGTATCTTCTGCGGGCAGTGTACGGATATCTGTTCCCGGAATGCTCTCTCGATGAGCGATGCGTTTCTGCTGGCGACCGAGGATCGGTTTGCCGAGAGCCAGATTGTGGAATAATTTCTTTTCTTTTTTTGAAAATTGTTTGTGGGTTGAGCGGGCAGGATGGAAAAAGCCTCCACAGATTCTCACAGATGCGTCGCTTCGGCGCTGAGTCACATCTGTGAGGATCCGGTCACACCTCATGAACAAGTTTTGATGTTTGAAGCAAAACCGGGAAATGTTTTTCCGGTTCGTCCGCAGATTCCCCGTGGTGTTTTATTACGAATTATTTTCTTTGGCAATTGTTAGGTTGCCGTTTTCTTCCATCTGTATCTCGTATGTGGCTCGTGTAACCTCTCCCCCGACACTATTCATAATTATTATTGTTATTTTCGATTTATTCTCACTGCCAGTATTAATACTAAATTTCTCTGTCACGTATCTGGTCTCATTACATGGGGATGACGTCAGCCTAGTTTGGCCATTATTCCACATCACGGTTATCGTATATCCTGGCTTGTTCTTTGTGGGGATAGATACTGTGACCAGCTTATCCTTATCATTATTCCCATCATTTACTGTCATATTAGGTTCATCAATATAGTCCCCAATACCATTAGACGGCTCCTCACTCTCCCCTCCCGAAACATTCCGGAACGTCATCGCCTGCATCAGCAGTACCTGTTCCGTCCCGTCCATAAACGTCCCCTTCACCCACAGCTTTGTCGCATATTCCGTCCGGTCCACCGCAGGCCGGGCAACCCCTTCTGCGACGAGCGGAACACCGACAGGTGCCGTGCCCGCCGAGCCGTTCCACACCTCCACATAGTTCCCGGACGAAGAACCCGCATCGATCACTTCCGCCTTGACCAGCTCCGGAATATTTCTGCTGCCGTAGAGCGTCACCGTCACATCCTTTCCGGCGGGTGCGGCCTTCGCTGTAAGTCCGACAACATACTCCGGCTGCTTCTCCACCATTCCCAGAGTCACCGCCGCAACCCCTGCTGCAAGCACTACGGTCATCAGCACGATTAAAATCGTTGCAATTGCAGGAGTTATCGCATTCTCCTGATCACGTGAATACAGATTCATTTGTCGTCCTCAGTACTTCGTACAGAATATTTCCTCTATTCCCAGTATAGTAGGATTCCCCTCCTCATATAGGTATGCCTGTAAGTACTGAATGTGTGATCAAAAAGTACTTTTTTACCAGGGAATTTTTAGAATAAATGCTTTTTACACCCAATAAATCTGGTGATTGTGCACAAGATTGAGTCGTGAATGACTTGGATATAATGCCGCAGACACAATTGTCTTCACCCTCCCTGTCCTTTGGGGAACCAATTCAAAAATGCATGTCAGCGGCAGCGGTTGAGATCCGGCTGCGGCGGGTTTCTGCCAGCCTTCTGCTAACTCTCTGCCAGGTTGTTCTATTGAATGCTTTTCTGGTTTTCTGTTTTGACGTGATGCATTTGTTTTTGCGGGGTTGCTAACCTTCGGGGTGATTCGCCTCGATCTCTCTGGGGCTGCTGGGGAGATGTTTCAGCTGTGTATGGGGATGCGGATATCGTTTCAGGTTGGCAGGTTGGCGTACGCTTTGCTGCGTGGGTGTTTTGTTGTTTTGGTGTGAGTATGGTGTTTTTCACCGGGCAGATAGTTGGCACAGGGTTGGCAGAAAAAAAGAGTCGGGTATGGGGGATTTTTCCCGGTCCGTCCGCAGATGTCCGGGGGTATTATTACGGATTATTTTCTTTGGCGATCGTTAGTTTGTCATCATCGCCCTTCTTTATCCGGTATGTGGCTGTTGCAACTTCTTTGCCGCCCTTGTCTTTTACTGATATTGTGAATATATCTTTCTTGTTGTTCTGAATGTTGCCCTTAAGATTAGTATTTACTGTGTGCGTAGTCTTATCACACGCTTTATTCGTCAGCTTTTCCTCCCCATCATTTTCCTCTTTCCACGTTACA
>DALTYF010000227.1 GCA_029986195.1 Methanocorpusculum sp.
ACCGCATTGACCGCAACGCCGGTTCTGGATGTTCCGATCAATCGTTCCGTGACTATCCGGGCGGTTGACGGTATTGATTTTTCCGTGGACGCAGGTGAGGTCTTCGGCATCGTCGGCGAGACCGGAAGCGGCAAGTCCACCGTTGCAAAAAGTATTCTCGGTGTCAATGCAATTACCGGCGGCGAGATTTACTTTAAAGGAAATCTCATCTCCGCAAAACATCTCCCCAAAGAGGTGAAGGATGATGTCCACCGGAACATGCAGATTATTTTTCAGGACTCAGCCGCCGCTCTCAATCCGCATATGACGGTTGAGGATATCGTTGCCGAGCCCTTACTGGTGAATCGTGTGTATGCCGCCAAAGAAGAACGGGAAGAGCGGGTGCTTGCCTGTCTTGCCCAGGTCGGGCTTTCCGCTGCCTACCGGCACAAGTACCCGGGTGAACTTTCCGGCGGGATGCGGCAGCGTGTTGCCATTGCCCGCAGTATTGCGATCCGTCCGGACCTGATTATTGCCGATGAGCCGATTGCTTCTCTGGATATTTCCATTCAGGCACAGATTGTTACCCTGTTCCAGCATCTGCAGAAGACGGAAGGGTTTTCCTTCATCTTCATTGCCCATGATTTATCGATGGTCCGGTTCCTTTCCACCCGCATTGCGGTGATGCTGAAAGGAAAGATCGTGGAACTTGTACCGACAGACGAACTGTTCCGGCATCCGCTGCATCCCTACACGGCGTCGCTGATCTCATCGGCACCGGTACCGGACCCGGACCTGGAACGAAGCAGACCCCGTCTTGCGTATGATACCTCGTTGTTTACCGGCGAAGGCGTACTTACTGAGGTAGCAGACGGGCATTTTCTGCTGATGTGAGAGAGAGAACTATGCATGATGAAATCAGAGATTGCCGAGAGGTGGACTGCCGGATCGAAGGAGTACGACCGTCATGTCTCCCACGGCATTCACCGTAACGAGGAGAAAGATGCGTGGATTGCTGTGCTTGGCAGTGTTCTGCCAAAACCGCCGCTCCGGATTCTTGATGCCGGCTGCGGTACGGGAGCTATGGGTCTGCTGCTTTCGGAGATGGGTCATACCGTTACCGGTATTGATCTTTCCGCGGGAATGATGGAGGTCGGCAGAGCGAAAAATGCCGAACTCGGTCTTCCGATGATCTTTCAGGAGGGGGATGCTGAAGATCCGCCGTTTGCGGATGAGACCTTTGATGCGGTGATTAACCGGCATCTTCTCTGGACACTGCCGCATCCGGCGGAGGCTGTTGCAAACTGGTACCGGGTTCTCAAACCGTCGGGTACGCTCATCGTTATTGATGGTCTGTGGGATGACGGGTCTTTGGTTTCTGCGATGCGCCGCAAACTCAGTCTGGCTCTTGCAAGCCGGATGGAGAAGCATCCGCACGGTTCCCATGAGTATAGTGCGGAGCTCCGGTCAACCCTGCCGAATATTGGCGGAATGCCGCAGGAAATGGTTGAGGAGCAGTTTCGACGTGCCGGGTTTTCCGCGGTCCGGGCGCAGGGTCTTACGGAGATTCTTGCTATTCAGCGAAAGGAGATGACCTGGTATGCAAAGATTGCACCGCAAAGTCCGTACTATCTGGTCTCCGGAACGAAGCCTGCATCAGTAGTTCCGGAGGAGTGATTCTATGAAGTTCAGCACATTTTTGTATCTTTCCTGTTGTGCGGCTGTGGTTCTTCTTCTGTGCGTCAGTGCCGGATGTGTAGGCAGCGGCGGGGACACTGATTCTCTGAAGAATACGCTTGTGTATGCCGGCGAGGGATCGGATACCCTGAATCCGGTCCTAAATGATCATACCGAACTTGCGGATCTGATCTTTTCCGGTCTCATGAAGTATGATGCAGATGCTGATCCGGTTCCGGATCTTGCGGAGTCCTGTACCTATGATCCGGATACCAGGACGTACACGTTTTCGTTGAAGAAGGGTGTTGTCTGGCATGACGGCACGCCGTTTACTTCGGCGGATGTTGTGTACACCTATGAACTTCTGGCGCTTGATGATGATTTTATTTCCAGTGTGAAAAGTAATTATCAGGATATTCTCTCGGTCAGCGCTCCGGACGCGTACACGGTCGTGTTTGTGATGAAGGAGTACAATGCGGCGATGCTCAGTTACTTTACCCGCGGGATTGTGCCGAAGCATATCCTGGACGGGCAGGATGTTGCCACCAGTTCGTTCAATCAGAATCCGGTGGGAACCGGCAGGTACAAATTTGTTGAGTGGGACCGGGCGGGCAACATGATCGTTCTTGAGCGAAA
>DALTYF010000228.1 GCA_029986195.1 Methanocorpusculum sp.
CCGACTTACCCATGTTCGTGGCCGCATTGTAGCCCTGGTAGGAGTCCCGCGGGTTGACCATGATCGCCTGATTGAGATCGGATAAGGTGAACTCGTTGGTGATGGACTGGCGGGGGTAGCAGTCCGTGCCTTTGGCACGGGCATGCAGCTCAACCGACCGGCCTGCGATCAGATCCTCAATCACATGAGCCCCGCCGTAATCGGTCCCGCGGGTTGTTGACTCCTGTGTTGCCCCGAGATAGCAGTCAGCCGCCGCAACCCCTGCGTATGCCTCAACATTGTTGAGCCACATCTTCTCCATCCGAATGGGAATCTCCGGATGTCCGAAGTTGAGGAACGCCCCTGACGAACACATCGCGCCGAAGGTGCCGGTTGTGACAACATCCACTTCCCGGAGTGCTCCGGACACGCCGAGTTCGTCAACGATGTCCGGCATCTCTTCGGCTGTTACAACCCGCACACTTCCATCGCGGATACGTTCGTTAATATCGTCGATGGATTTGTACATATTGTCTAATATCTCCCCGTTCCATGTATATAAAGTGACTTATTAATCCCGCAGAGCCAATATCTATCTAATGTACCTCGGTGAGTTCATCCAAAAACTTGAGACCATCGCTCCGCCGGCCCTTGCGGAGGAGTTTGACTGCGGTCGTATCGGTCTGATTCTGGAAGGGACGGTAAATATTGAGATGGTTGCCTGCGCGCTGGATGCAACACCCCATGTTGCGGAGAGGGCAGCAGAACTCGGGGTTGATGCACTGGTGGTGCACCATCCAGCGTTCTGGGCACCGATGCACGGAATCTGCGGCAGGAACGCGGATATCGCCCGGCCGCTTCTTGCACAGAATATCAATCTGTATGCGATGCACACGAACTTTGATCATGCGGACGGCGGCATCAATGATGCTCTTGCGGATGTGCTCGGCCTGACCGACCGCGTGAAGGGATCGCTTGAGATCGTCGGTACGATGATGAAACCGTTTCCGGAGATTGCAGAGATTCTCGGATGCGATCTTCGTGTCTGGGGTGATGTGAGCGAGGTGACCCGGCTTGCGGTTGCGGGCGGTTCGGCCTTTGACTGGGAGCTGATCGAAGAGGCAGCAGAGCTTGGTGCAGAGGCGTATCTTGCCTCCGAGCTGAAGTACAACATCGCCCGCGAGTCGCCGATTCCCTGTATTGAAGCGACGCACTACGCGCTTGAGGCGCCCGGAATGCGTGCGCTGGCACAACGGGAAGGCTGGATATTTATTGAGGATATTCCTGAGACATCCCTTATTCCATGATTCATCCCTGGCAGGTTCTGAAAACGGAACAGTCTCTGAATGAGACGGTGCGGCAGGCATTTGTACATGCCTACGGGAAACGCGGCAGCGATGCGGTTGATGCGGTCCGTGATCGCCGTGTGAAGAAGTACCGGGATTATTTTGTGGTGGTCGGCAATTCGGGAGAGTATTATGTGGAGGGGGATTTCTGCAGCTGCGAGGCGCGGCTGTACGGGAAGTCCTGCTGGCACACACTTGCCGTGCGGATTGCGCAGGAGCTCGGGGAGTACGAGACATACGATCTCTGGTATTATAAGGACGGGGTGGACGAGGACGAGCCGGAGTACGAGGGGTCGTAGTCCGGGGATCCCTCGAAGCGGGCGGTACAAAGCGCCGCAGCTGTGAACATCCGTGACGTTGTATCGTATCCGGTCCGCCCGCCACTCAGCAGTACACAATCAATAAAAAACCATTTAAGAGGTATTTTTCAGGGCCGGCACATGGCTGTTGTCACATTTGAGAGGCACAGTCGTGTACGTCCTCTTGAAAAAAGGAGAAATGAGAGTCAAAAAAAGGGTTATCTGCGCCGGAACAGCCGGAGGCCGAGGCCGACTGCAAGACAGGACACACATCCTCCGAAGGAACTCTGCGGTGTTGTAGGAGCCGTCGCGGTCGCCGTCGTCAGCGTGGCTGCGGGAGTTGCAGCAGTTGTTGAGGCAGGAAGGGTTGTTCCGGTGGTCTGCGGGGCAGTTGTTGCGGCAGTGCTTCGGCAGCGGGCCCGCGGTCGGTACCGGTGCAGGTTCAACTTTTACCGGTTTTGCGACGAATGTCTCTTTGGTTGCGTCGTTTTCCATCTTCACTTTCAGCTGCCAGAGCGTGATCCCTCATACAGAGCGCGATCGGCATGGTGATCCTCTGTCTCGGAGCGTGGATTGCGGGGCATCTCGAATGAAAGATCCTAAAAGACAATATCTCGGGGCGCAGGCCAAGCGGAAAGGCAAG
>DALTYF010000017.1 GCA_029986195.1 Methanocorpusculum sp.
TCTCCAAGATTGTTGCAATCTGGTTCCCGATCATGGCTTTCGTTGCCACCGGATTTGAACACTGTGTTGCAAACATGTACTTCATCCCGGCAGGTATCCTGACCAACATGGTTGCAGGAACGGCAGATACGAATCTCCTGAACTGGGGTACGATGTGGACGAATAACATTATCTGGTCCACGCTTGGTAACATTGTTGGTGCAGTCATCTTCATGGCAATTATCTACTACTACTGCTATAAGAGTGAGATCTGCGCACTGTGTGAAGCCAAATAATTCTGGTGAAAAAAAACGAGTTGAAATGAAAGAGTTTCTTTCGTTTCACTTCACCTCTTTTTGTTTTCCCTTTTTGTCCTATCTCAGACTATACAAGTATTTATGTTTATGAATTGCATTTACAGTATTCAACCGGATACCCGGAATTCTGCGTGAGGAAATAGTATGAAAGTACGTGGTGTGACCATTGGCTTGTCGCCATTGCATCTGATTGTTGTGGCGTTCTTTATCGGACTGTTTGTGTTCTCTTATGTGAATACCAAGGAAACAGCCTTTCTTATCTGGGGAATCCCTCTTTCCCTGGTTTTGCTGATCATCCCGGTCTTCAACAGCTACAGTGTCGGGTCCCAGTATGTCCGGCTCCTGCCCGAGTATGAAGAGCAGTCCAAGCGTGTCCGCGTAAAACAGATCACCCTTGCTATGCTGGGAAAGCCCGTCCGTATCGAAGGTGTTGTGCAGGCCGTCAAAGGTACCTGGCTCTGTCGTCCGACACTTACCCTCTTTGACGGGTCTGCTGCAATTGTCGCAAAGAAATCCGTGCCGCTTGAGGTGGACGTTGCTGTTGGTGATAATGTTGAGGTGGTCGGCATGGTGGTCCGCCGGTTTACTATCTTTGGTGATGTGATGGTACATGCAATCGGGGTGAAAAAGGTGGAGAATCTTACTCCGCTGGAGGAGGAGGAAGCCCCGAAGGCCGAAGAGATCCGTATTAAAAAATACTGATCTTTCTTTTTTCACCTCTACCTGAGGTTATTAATCATCAGCGATCAAACGATCTATACTATGTCTCATGAAGTGATTGTGTCGGGGCAGCTGCAGGAACTGCGGGCTGCGCGATCAAACGATCTATACTATGTCTCATGAAGTGATTGTGTATTCCCTGACCGGGTGTCCGCACTCCGGAATCTCAAGGGATTCCTGGACAAGCAGCATGTCTCCTACACCAATTATGATGTGGGCGAGGATGAGGCCGCGGCAAACAAAATGATCGAGCTGACCGGCCAGCGTGGTGTTCCGGTAACGATCATCGACGGTCAGATTGTCATCGGTGACGATCTGATGAAGGTTGCAATGCTGCTGGATGCTCCTTCCCCCGCAGACGAAACGAAGGATATTCCCAAGGATCATGAGCTGATCATCATCGGTTCGGGTGCTGCCGGGCTGTCGGCTGCAATGTATGCCGGCCGCAAGGGGCTTGAAACCCTCGTGATCGGGGGGGCGGTCGGTGGTATGGCCAACCAAGAGCAGTTCGGTTGAGAACTATCCGGGATTCCCTGATATTCCGGGTGATGATCTGATGCAGAAGTTTGCCCGGCATGCCCGTGATGCGGGGGCGGTGATTGCTGAGGATATCGGGATGGCAATTGCTGTCAAGGACGGCAGATTCCGTATCACGACGCTTTCCGAGAAGGAGTACACCGCAAAGGCGGTCATCGCTGCAACCGACAGATCACCGCGCCTTTCCGAAGCTCCAGGCGAGGCCGAGTATCTGGGCAAGGGTATTGCCGTCTTGTTGTACGACCTGTGACGGCCCGATGTACAAAGGGAAGACGGTTGCAGTTCTCGGCGGCGGTAATACGGCGATGGACATGGCAATTGAGATGGCAGGGATTGCAGCACAGGTACATGTGATCTCTGCAACCCCGCTGGATGCGGATGCGGTTCTCATCGGACGGCTGACGGAGATGAAGAACGTCACGTTCCATACCGGATTCACCATTACCGAGTTCGGCGGCGGTACGATGCTTGAGTATGTCAAGATGATGCCGGTTGATGCAGAACCGGAACAGAAGAAAGGATTCCTCAGCAGCATCCTCAGGTCGTCTCCCGAGAAGAAGCTGAAGGTGGATGGTGCGTTCCTTGGTGTCGGTCTTGATCCGAATACGGCAATGTTTGAAGGGTTTGTTCCGATGAATGCGGAGAAGGAGATCCTTGTGGATATTGACTGCAAGACCGCTGTTCCCGGATTTTTTGCTGCGGGTGAAGCTACGTCGGTTGCCGCAAAGCAGATAGCCTCCTCCGTTGGTGAAGGCGTGAAGGCACTGCTGTCGGCGTATGAGTATCTGAGGAAGTAATTCCCCGGAACTTTTTTTATGGGGGTTATCCGGCGCGACTCTCAAGGGGACTGAAAGTTTTCATTTGTTCTTGGAGATATTTTTCGGATGCAATGAGATATACAGACGCCGTTAAAAATCACCGTCACACTATCTGCGGAGCCAGATAGTTCCCAAAAAAATATTACTCCGGATACAATCCGGGTACTTACTCGTAGAGCTGCGTCTCGTCGATCTTCTCGTACGAAACAAGCTCTGCTGCGGTAAAGTGAATGGTAATTTCGCGTGCTGCACTCTCGGGTGCATCGGATGCGTGAATTACATTCTTCCCGATTGAGAGGGCATAGTCACCGCGGACGGTGCCGGGTGCTGCCTCTGCCGGGTTGGTTGCACCGTTCATCTTGCGGACCGTTGCAATAACGTTGTCGCCCTCAAGAACAAAGCGGAACACGGGGCCTGAGGTAATGTATGCCTTCATTCCCGGGTAGAACGGCTTTGCGAGGTGTTCCTCGTAGTGCTTGTCCACAATTGCTTCCGGAAGCACGCCAAACTTTGCGGCGACGATCTTGAATCCCTTCTTCTCGAAGCGGGAAAGGATCTCACCGACCAGACCACGCTGGACACCGTCCGGCTTGATCATTACAAAGGTGCGTTCCATGGTTTTACTCCTTGCCGCGTGCCTTGCGTCCGGCTTCCGTCCAGGCAACGCGGCGCGGGATACGACCGAGTTTGTAGTTGCTCTGGCACTTGGAGGAACAGAAGTAGAAGACTGCGCTGTCCTTTCTGACGAACAGTTTGCCGGTTCCCGGCTCAAGCTGTTTGCCGCAGTAGCTGCAGGTATAGATATCGACCATTTCTTACTCACCGTCTCGAGAGCTTCTTTGCTTCACGTTCTGTCTCAAGGAGCATCAGGATGTCACCCTCGCGGATCGGACCAAAGGTGTTCCGGGTGATAATCCGCCCCTTGTTCGGGCCGTCAAGGACACGGCACTTGATCTGGGCTGCCTCACCGTGCATGCCCGTAAGGCCGATGACCTCAATGACTTCTGCTGGCGTTGCATCATCAGGCATGGTATTTATCCTCTGAGTGCCTTAATCTGGCCTGCAAGGTCCTCGATGATTTCCTTGCCTTTGCCGACTTTAACAATTGCAACAGCAGTGCAGCCGACGTCAAGACCGCATGCAGCACCGATGTCTGCCTGCTTGTTGATAAAAACGAACGGAATCTCTTTTTCGTCTGCAAGTCCCGGAATGTGCATGACGATCTCTTCGGGTGCAACATCAGCACCAATCAGGACGAGAGCTGCGGTTCCGCGCTCAACGGCCTTGGTTGCCTCGTTTGCGCCTTTCTTAATCTTTCCGGTGTCACGTGCAAGCTCAAGAGCTTCAAGTGCTTTGTTCTGAAGTTCTTCAGGGACTTCAAACATCTGGTAAATCTTTGCCATAATGACTCACTTCACTCGGGACGGTTCAAAGACCGTCCGTCATCGCTCATCAGCGGCTCTACTGGTAAGGTAACAGACCGTTGCTGGCGTAACTCTATATATGGGTGAGAGTCCGGCATAAAGGTTTGGACATCTTCTCCGGACACGGGGTCAGATGTTCTTTGGATACCGGCCCGCAATGCGTATCCGCCAGGCAAGCTGCAGCACCGACCAGCCCATAGAAAAGATGTCACGGGTTCGCACATTCGTCTTTTCGCCCTGTGTCCAGGTGATCGGAATCTCTTCGATAGTGTAGCCGCATCTCTGCGCAAGTGCGAGAACCTCGGTATCCCAGGTCCATCCGCGCGCCTGTACGTACGGCATCAGTTTCACAAGCCGTTCGCGGCGAAACGCCTTGAATCCGCACTGGTGATCGCGGATGCTGCTTGCAAGAAGCATCTGCACCAGCCGGTTGAACCCGATACTGGTTGCCTCGCGATCGCCGGAACGCAGTACCGTGCTTTCCGCAAGGAACCGGGACCCGACAACAATGTCCGCACCTGCCAGAATTTTTTCAAGAAGTGCCGGCAGGTTCGCGAGATCCGTTGAGAGGTCCACATCGTAAAAACAGAAAATATCTCCGTGGGAGAGCGCAAGCGCATCGGAAAAGGGCACCGCCTTTTCCCCGCCGTACATCGCTGTGGTTGACCCGGATACGGTCGTCCGCTGCGGCAAGCGCGACTGCTGTTTCCCGGCTGCCGTCGGTGCTTGCATCCTCACAGAGGATCAGTTCAAACGGCAGCCCGAGACCTTCCAGTACTTCCACTGATGCGGGCACCGCAGCCCGGAGAGCAGCCGCATCATTATAGACCGGGATTACCACGGTAAGTACGGGATGATCCATTCTGCCTAACACGTTAGTTGCTGCGCTGATAAATACTCACGCCGTCCGCAGCAAAGATTCTGGTCAGACCATTCTCCGGCAGGGTCACGGTGTACAGTTCCTGCTCCACATCGCCGACGAACAGATACTTCGCGCCGTATTTGTCCATCAGGGAAACAGTCCGGGACGGATCCTCATAGATGTTCCGGACATCACTCCACCGCGTTCCCGCATCACCCACGCCGCTTCGCCATCCCGACTCATGTCCGACCCAGCCGACAATCGTCGGGAGTCCGGTCATCGCCGAAACACGGCCGTTGTACGCGTATGATCCGTCCGCCGCCTCCACCACGACATCGCCGGGCGAGGCGGTGCCGGTCAGAAACGCAATGCCCGCCGCGTCCGCCAGATGGTGACTCTCCAGCCATGCCGAACCGTCCAGTGTTCCTCCCGGATACCCGAGCTGAATCCCGCAGAATCCGATCAGCGCTGTAAGCACCACAAAAATCACCGCGGCAACTGCAACAGCCCGGCCTTTGGGAATCTCTGCAAACCTGCTCTCTGCATACCGGCCAATCATCAGAAGCACCGAAGTCCCGAGCATAAACCAGGCGCAGAACCCGAACTTGAACACCGTGTTCATCCGGTAGTTCACATCGCCCATGTAATCCTTCAGATAGATGAACTCCATCAGGAACACAATTGCCATGCCGAGAATTCCGAACAGCACCTCCGGGGCCGCACTGCGTTTCCCGGCCAGCAGCAGAATACAGAACAGCGCAACCCCCGCACTCGCATACCCGGCAACGGCAAAGATCACCGGCACCGCAATCAGCCACGGATATTTTTTCAGAACCGAAAATCCGTAGATTACAAACACCGCGACAAAGAACAGATACACGCCGAGGAACTCGTTGATCGGTGACGGGGTGGTCACCAGGAAAAATCCCTGGACACTGGACCCGCCACCGGACAGCATCGTGTACAGGAACGGTGCATAGGACGCAAGCGAAAGAACCGGTACCAGCGCAAGCGGCACCGCATCGCGGAGGCTGTGTCCGTGCATCAGCCAGATTACGGCAGCGAGGACAAGATACACGCCGGCATACACCATCACATCCCATGAGTTCATCGCAGGCATCGTCCCAAGCGACAGCGCAAGAATCACGCAAAGCAGATACTTTCCTCCCGCCGGCAGGAGCTTCCATCTGACCAGCATCACCGCCATCAGGCACAGGAAGAACAGCTGATTAAAGCAGCCGAGCACATGTGCATGCGGGTCTCCCCAGAGGAACGAGAACAGCGGGTACTCATTGATCGTATTTTCGATTACCCGTGTTGACGCCCACCAGATGCCAAGCGTTCCGCCGCCCGCGATCGTGTGCCAGATAAGGGCGGCATTGGGGAGGATCAGAACCAGCATCGGGATCCACTGGTGCCGTTTCAGAAGAAGAACTCCGATTGCATATGCCGAAACAGCCGCAAGTGCAAACACGGTCGGCAGCATCAGATTAAACACAACCGTCGATGCACCTCCGGCAAAAATGCCGAGCATTCCGCACATCCAGTGACCGAGATAATAGTAGATGGACAGTTCTCCTCCCGCATACCAGGGGTCCAGCGGGGTAACTGCCGGATCCAGCATAATACTTCCGAGGAACGCCGCGTCCATGAACTTCTCGCCGCTCGGGATAATCCCCGGTGTCAAAAACCGCGAGATGAGCATCAGGAAAAATGCACCGAAGAACACCAGATCCCATTTCAGGTTCTGCCGGATCTCCGTTCCGTCATACCTCTTTGAGAGGACGGCATACACACCGGCTGCCGCGAACAGCAGCAGGGCGAGTTGTACCGGAAGACCGGCAACCCCGAGATACCAGGTGACAAAGGTCAGCAGCAGAATGGAAAACGGATAGGCAAGACCATACGATAGGTCGCCGACCGCCGGTTTCAGATACGGATAGACGGTCATCTGGCAGAACTTCACGACTATCAGCCAGAGAATGACCGTCAGTATCTGCGCTTCAGGAGGAACCATGCTCCTCCTTCAGCTTCTTTGCATCCTCACGGAACAGCCGCTTCAGTAGCGACACCGCCCAGTCACCGAAGTAGTAGAGGGACACAACACCCCCTGCAAGCGTAACAAGGTTTTTGATCAGATGATCCACCACCGCAATCAGGGTCGCCGTCGCCGCGGGCACGCCGCCGATCTCAAACGTGATCACGAGTGCCAGCTCGTACGTCCCGATTCCTCCGGGAGTAATCGGGACGGCTTTGACGAGGTTACCGATCACAATTGCAAGCAGCACCAGCATAAACGGAATCGTAACCCCGAACATCAGCGAGACAAGATAACAGATGGTTACGTCCAGCATCCAGATGACCGCAGAGGAGACCGACAGCGCCGCAAGCGATCCCGGGGTTGAAGAAACCTGCCGGAGCTGATCGAGGACCTCCAGAATTTTTTTGAAGATTTTATTTTCTGCATGCAGTCTGCGGGAGAGAAGAAGGAACAGGAAAAAGACTGCCCCTGCACCCAGAACAAAGACGATCATCCAGACGAACCATGCGGGAACAAGGCTGATCAGCACCGGCAGTGCAAACAGTCCGAGAACCGCGATGATGATGATATCATATACGCGCTCTGCAACAATCGAGGTGAACCCGTTCGTATAGGGAGTTCCCTTTTCATGCTTCAAAATAAACAGCCGGACAAAGTCTCCGAGACGCGCAGGAATGATGAGGTTTGCCGTCTGTGAAACATAGATACAGGCCGTGGAAAAGTTGAGGCCGATTGTGGTTCCAAGTCTTTCGATAATGTACTGGTACCGCCAGCCGCGCAGATACCATGCGGCAAGACAGATCAGAATCGCCGCGATGAGGTAGGCAGGAACCAGGTGCTGAACCGCAACCAGCAGATCATCCCAGACGCGCATGAGCATGAATACAATCAGGGCGGCAGCAATGAGGCTTGGAATCAGAACAGCACTAATTTTTTTCCACATGCAGCCGCCACCACATTCTCAGAATGTCCATTCCCATCCCGTACACATCCTTGAACCGGACGGTTGTTCCCGGACCCTGGGTCCAGACAACCGGAAATTCCTCCACCCGGAGTCCTGCACGCTGTGCAAGCACCACCGATTCGGTGTCCCAGAACCAGTGCGATGCATGAATCTTCAGGACGAGTTCCCGCAGTACCTCGGTCCGGTACGCCTTGAACCCGCACTGGTGATCCCGGAGTTTACTGCCAAGAAACAGTCTCACAAGCGTATTGTAGCCGCGGCTTGCAAACTCCCGGTCGCCGCTCCGGATAATTCTGCTTTCCGTCATCAGACGCGATCCTGTTGCGACCGCCGCCCCGTTTTCAACTCTCGTCAGCAGTTCGGGCAGATGTTTGATGTCGGTTGCAAGATCCACATCATAATAACAGAATATCCTGCCGTGCGATTCTGCAAGTGCACGGTTCAGCGCCCGTCCCCGTCCCTGCCGTTCGTCGCTGTGCAGCAGCCGTACCCGCGGGTCTTTCTGTTCCCACTCCTCTACCAGTTCACGGCTGCCGTCGGTACTTCCATCCTCGGCAACGATCAGTTCAAAACTTCTGCCGAACTCTGTCAAAGCCTCAAGGGATTTCGGGATTGCAGATTTCAGTGCCTCCACATCATTATAGACCGGCAGCACTACAGTAATTTGTACGGAATTCACGAAATTTTCTCCTCAAGCAGGGCAGCTGCGCGGTGTCCTGCACGAATTGAGCCTTCCATGCTCCGTTCCGGATAGTTCTCCTCCGAGTACATGCCGGCGATGAACAGATTGTGTCCGGCATCGGTATTGGGGAGAGTGTTCCGGTAGCCGGTCACATATACGGGACCCGCGAATTTGTCGACGTACAGGTCGGCGTAATGAATTATCTCTTTTCCGATTCCAAACCGGCTGCAGAAGTCGTCGATCATCCTCTCTTTGAGATCCGCTGCCGGTTCGTCCTTGAAGTACGAGGCAAGATACACTACATGTTCGCCATACCAGTCGTAGGGGACAAAGTTCGTGTGAACGACCACCGCCCCGTAGGGTGCGGGATCGCCCATGTTGGTCCAGTAGATGCCGGCTGCCGGATCGCGGGCAAGTCCCAGCGTCATGCAGGCGGCTCCCTGATAGGAGAGTTCAGGCAGGGAGAACTGTTCTGCGGTTGTCTCATCCATCAGTGACTTCGTCACCTGCGGCGGAAGGGTGGACACAACCGCGTCAAACTCCTCCCCGTTAATACTCCATTTTCCGTCCGACAACCGGAGAGTCTCCGCCGGTGTGGAAAACCGGAGGGTCACACCGGCTGCCTCAAGCTGCTGCACCATGGCATCGATCAGACGGTGCCAGCCGCCTTTCAGATATCCGAGCCGCTCGCCTTCCGCTCCCCGGTCGGATCTGATGGCGATTCTGCTCATCAGCCACGCCGCGGATACTTCATCCTTTACCGGGCCGAACTTGCTTGTAAGAAGCGGAGCGAAAAAGGCGTTATAGATATCCTCGCCGACTTTTTCGTAGAGATACTCTTTTGCGGTGATGTTGTCAAGCGCCGCCATATCTGTTCTGCGGGAGCTGAGGACGAACATGCCGAGCCGTGCCTTCTGCAAAAAACTGAGGCAGGGGTAGCGGAGAATCTCCATCGGTGTGGTAAGTGGATGCAGTTTTCCGTTCATGTAGTAGCCGGTCGATCCTTTCAGCCAGATCAGATCCTCTTTGAGGCCGAGTTCTTCCAGAAGGGAAAAGAGTCCGGTATCCCCGGAGAAGCAGTGATGATACAGGGGTTCCAGCGTATAGGTTCCGTACGTTTCGGAGGATAAACATCCTCCGGCAACTGCATTCTTCTCAAATACAACGACCTCGCCTGCCTTTGCCAGACGTTGTGCAGCGGCAAGTCCCGTCAGGCCTGCACCGAGAATACCGATCTTCATTACACTATTTAGTACACCTGATTCATAAGAAAGTTTTTGACCAACGTAGCCGTATAACTAATGCAGTCATATATATCAAGAAATGACATACATACACTCAACAAAAAGGTGTCAGTGTAAATGCGGGTATTTTTTATAGGATTCGGACAGGCAGGAGGCAAGCTCGTGGATATGTTCCTTGCACAGGACAGAAAGCTAGGATCTACGAGTTTCCGCGGTATTGTTATCAATACGGCCCGAACCGATCTGATGGGAATTAAAAACATTCCCATGGAAGATCGTCTCCTGATCGGTCAGACAATGGTTAAAGGTCATGGTGTCGGTACCGACAACGT
>DALTYF010000229.1 GCA_029986195.1 Methanocorpusculum sp.
CAACTGTACGAAGGGTCGGCGTCGTCTGCGGAGGTTCGCCGGTCGATGAAGATGCTGATGTGGAATAATGTCGGCATCTACCGCAACGAACTTGATCTGAAGGTTGCCGAACGCGACATTGCAAAACTCCGGGCGACGCCTCTCTGCATCTCCTCGCCGCGTGAGATCAGTGATGCGGTCATCACGGAAAATATGCTGCTCGTCGCATCCCTTGTGATCGACGGAGCACTGCTCCGCCGCGAGTCACGCGGGGCCCACACGCGGACCGATCTCAAAACACCGTGGACGAATGAGACCTCGCCGTTTGGTCACACCTTCTTCTCGAAGGCAAAGTCCGGCATTGAGATTCTGGAGGGGCGGCTGTGAAGGTGCGTATTTCGCGGTTTGATCCAAACACGGATGATGCTCCGCATACGGAGACGTACGACGTCCGTGTCGAGGACGGGGCACGGGTGCTGAACGTGCTTGATGCGGTGCGGGACGAGATCGATCCGACGCTCGGCTACCGGCACTGCTGCCGTGCGGGACAGTGCGGTTCGTGCGCCGTCCGCGTCAACGGGGAGCCGGTGCTTGCCTGCATGGAGGAGGCGCATGACGGTGATCTGATCGAGCCGCTGGAACTCCCCCGTATCCGTGATCTCATCACCGACATTGCGCCGGTGATGGCACAGATTGCCTGGCTGAATCCCGGAACTGCCCCCGTCTGCGGCTGCGGCGAAGTGACGCACGAGACAATCGAAGAGATCAAACCGCTTCGGGAATGCATCGAGTGCTACAGCTGTATCTCGTCCTGTCCTGCGTTTGCGACCTTGGAGTATGCCGGCCCGACGGTTATGCGGCAGGAACAGCGGCTGAATCTTGATCCGCGGGACAGCGGCGATCGCATCGAAGAGGCTATTGCCAAGGGCCTCTTTGCCTGCACAACCTGCCATAAATGTGTGGAAGTCTGTCCGAAGGGAATCGAGACTCCGAGAAAAGCGGTGGAGAAACTCCGGGCAGAAGCCGCGAAACGTGGTCTGTCCCTTCCGGCGCACCGGGCGCTTGCCCGTCTGGTTGAGGAGACGGGGCGTTCGGTTGAGCGGAAGGAGACGCCGTTCCTTGAACGTGTGCCGGATGTCATCGAACCGGAGGGTGAGGTCCGGGCAACGGTCGGGTTCTTCGTCGGATGCATGTTCAACGGCAGAGTGATTCAGCCGGCACTGGACGTGGTGGAAGTTCTCCGCAAAAACGGTATCCGCGTTGTCATCCCCAAGGATCAGGTCTGCTGCGGCTCACCCCTGATCCGTACCGGTCTATCCGGTTTTGTGCCGGAGCTCATGCAGCGCAATATTGCGGCGTTCGTGAACGCGGGCGTTGATACGGTTCTCACCATGTGTGCCGGCTGCGGGTCCACTCTCAAGAATGACTACGACACCCCGTCCCGGGTCGCCGATATCACGGAGTATCTCTGCGAGATCGGATTTGTTCCGCCCGCAAAGGTGGCCGGAACGTACACCTATCATGATCCCTGTCATCTGCTGCGCGGTCAGGGTATCCGCGAGCAGCCGCGTGAACTCCTGCGCAGTGTTGCGGAAACATTTGTGGATCTGCCCGCCCGCTGCTGCGGTGCGGGCGGCGGCGTGAAGTCCGGGCGGCCAAACGAAGCCGCGGCCATCGGCGCAGTCCGTGCCGAAATGGTGAAGGCCACCGGGGCTGACTTTATTGTGACGGTCTGCCCGTTCTGTGAGTTCCATCTGCATCAGGTGACGGGGCTGCCGGTGAAAAATATTGCAACGCTGCTGCTCGAAGGGTACCGGAAATAATTTTTTATGGAGACCGTTCCGGCAAAATCCCTCCTCTCTCCCTATCGCGAGACGGGATGGTTTGCCTCAAACTACACGGTGAACATCTACCGCGGCTGTCCGCATGCCTGCATCTACTGCGACTCAAAAAGCGCATGCTACGGTAACGATGACTTCTCCATTGTCCGGGCGAAGGAGAATGCACTTGCTGTTCTCGAACGCGAGCTTTCCAAAAAGAAACGGAGAGGGACCATTCTTACCGGTGCGATGAGTGTACACGACCGCGTCGCGTTTGAGCAGTGCCTCACTGACGGCAAGACCGATGCCGGATGTTCCGCCGGTGGGAACGTTTTCCCGTTCGCATCTGGTGGTGGGTATCGGCGGTCTGCTGGGGTGACGGGGGTCATATGCTGTCTTATTTCGGATGTTCTGCTGCGGCTGCAACACTTCTGGTTGCG
>DALTYF010000230.1 GCA_029986195.1 Methanocorpusculum sp.
GATCGTTTGCAAGGGCACGGGCAATTGCCACCCGCTGCTGCTGACCGCCGGACAATTCAAAGGGTGTGTGGGTCATCTTTGCTTCGTCAATACCGACACTTGCGAGCAGTTCTTTTGGTCTGCCGGTATCATCGCGTTTGCCGTACTTGAGAATCATCGGATATTCGACGTTTTCATACGCGGTCAGAAGGCCGATAAGGTTGAACTTCTGGAAGATGAAGCCGATGCGGTCGCGGCGGTGAATGGTCAGTTCGTCGTCGGTCATCTCCTTGACGCTGCGACCGTCGATGTACATTTCGCCCGTTGTCGGGACGTCCAGACATCCGATCATGTTCATAAGAGTGGACTTTCCCGAACCGGACAGACCCATGATGGCTACGAACTCGCCCTCCATCACCGAAAACGTGACGCCGTTTAAGGCATGCACATCGCCTGCCGGCATGTGATAGACCTTATAGACGTCAACGAGTTCAACAACCGGAACCTCGGACATGGTTTATTTCTTCCTTATGTCATCAAGAAGTCCGCGCCGCCATGCAATCGCTGCACATCCTGCAATCAGGAGAATGATCACTGCGGCAACGATGATGCCGAGGGGAGATCCCTCGTTCGCAGATGTTCCGCTGCCGGAGATAACGGCGCCCTGAAGCGTTACCTGAACGGTGGTGTCATAGGGGTTTCCATCCGCGTCCTTGTAGGTGACCACAAGGTCCACGACGTTGGACTCGGGGTTGGTGAAGGTCACATCGAACTCGGCAATTCCGTCCGGTTCAAGAGAGCCGACCACATAGGTCTCCATCGGGGCGGTCGGGGTTGCTTTGGCGGTTGTGACCATGATGGACTTTGCGTCCTCAAGTCCTGCGTTGTTGACGTCGCCGGTGACCTGGTAGTAGGTTCCTTTGTTGGAAACCACGATGTTGTTTAAGACCATCTCGGCACGGACTTTGCGTTCTCCGAGTTCTACCGGAATCTGCACCGAGTTGGTGTGCAGGTTCTGACCGTTCCGGTAACTTACGTCAAAGGAGATGTCGGTCGGTTTGTCCACGACGACGGTCAGGTTTGCATCGACATGCTGATCGGGATCGAGTTTTCCGACAAAGTAGGTGGTCTGTTTTGAGGAGACGCCATCACCGGTTACGGTGATCTGAATTCCGTTTAAGCTGTTGGCACGCGGGTTTCCGACACGGATGGTGACTTTTTCGTTCCGGCTCTGGCCGAATGCGTCCGGCTGATCGATCAGGGCGACCGAGAGCTGGGTGTTGTCAACGCGGACGGCGAAGGTGTACTTGAGACTGGTTAGTCCTGCGTCGAGGAAGTCGAGGTAGAGCATCGGGTAAAAAGTACCGGTTGCACCGCGGGAGGTAATCGGGAAGGTGAAGGTCATCTCGTCGCCCGGGCCGAGCATGCCGACACTGTTGTAGGCTTTGTCTTCGGAGTAGTATACTTCGTTTACTCCCATGATCAGCGCACGACCGATGGAGACGGAGGTTGTTCCGGAGTTTTTGATGACCGCGGTTACGATTGCGGTGTCGCCCGGCATGAGAACTTCGGGGTCCATGGTCAGGCTGGTCACCGAGACCTATCCGGTGACTTCTGCTGCTGCGGGAGCAGCAGCTCCGGCACATACCAGGGTGAGGACGAGTGCTCCAATCAGGAAGGAGTGAGGAATTTTCATTATTGGTTTACCTATTTTTGTGCTATTGTATTAACCGCTTTTCCTTTGGAGAAGACGGTCTTTGATCCTGTTCGCTATACATTTACTCTACACCAGATTCATTTATCGTTTTTCGATAAATAATCGTCGTAACTCACGGGTGTGTGCTGGTCCCTTCCCCGACAATCCTAATAATGAGCAGGACAAACATTTCAGTATGATTTCCTGTGCTTCTCGTGTTACCGGCTCGCTGCTCGGGGGGGCTCTCGGCGATGCACTCGGTTATCCGGTGAAGTTCACGAGCCTTGATGATATTGAGAGGAAGTACGGAACTGCCGGCCTTCCGGCATGTCTTGTGCCAAATCCGCACACGGGTTTTGCATGTTTTTCGGATGCAACACAGCTGACGCTGTTTACGGCGGAGGGTCTGATTCACGCGGCAAAGACGGGGGCGGAGCCGGTGAAGTCGGTGTACCGGTCCTATCTGCGATGGCTGTATACGCAGGACGGAGGTCTGGTCCAGCGTGCGTCAACGGGACTTCTTGCCCATCCGGAGATGTATGTTACCCGTGCACCTGCG
>DALTYF010000231.1 GCA_029986195.1 Methanocorpusculum sp.
GATCTTGCAAAGGCAGACACCGCTCTGATGATCGGCGACGTAATGAAGCGCCTGCCGGTTACAGGCCGCAGACTCTATCGTGTACAGGCAAACGGCGGCAGACTGCTCTACCTCGGTCCGGAATCCTACACCGCAGTCCAGGCCGACACAGCGGTCATTACAGACGAGTACACCAAAATCCCTGAGGGAGTTCTCCAGAGAACTTACCGCAGCCGTAAATCCGGTTGTGATGTATCTCGCAGGTGATGCAGCAGCAGCCGCAATCGCCGCCGCCCTTCCGGCAAAAACCGCGGTTCTCTACGAAACAAACAACGGCCGCGGTGCAGCGGCACTTGGCCTTGACCGGTTCGTCCTTGGAGAGAAAACAAAAGCCCTGTTCATCATCACCGAAACGCCGGAGCGCGAAGAGGATCTGTATGCAGACCTCATGCCGAATCTGGAGAAACTTGAAATGATTGTGGCAGTCGGCAGCAACGCAACATACCTCTCCGACGCCGCAACGATTGTTCTTCCCGCAGCAGCCGTAAACGAATATCCGGGAACGGTCACCAGCTGGGAAGGACGCGTCCAGAAAGTACGTGCCGCAGCCGCAGCACCGGAAGGCGTCAAATGCCCGTGCGAAATCATCAGCCTGCTTTCCGGCGGGAAGTACGCATGGGAAGACAAAGCAGCAGTCTTCGCAGATCTTGCCGCAGCAGTTCCGGCATATGCAGGCATTGTCTATGAAGAAATAGAAAAACCCGAAGGCGTATTCATCACGGAGGCCTGAACATGACAGCAAAAGGCGATATGGTGTATGCATGGACAACATCCTGCGACATCAAAGGCGAATGCGGAGGAGCGGTTACCGCACTTCTGCAGCATGCACTTGCAAGCGGTATGGTTGACGCGGTTCTTGCGGTCTGCCGCGGAGCGGATCTGTATGATGCAAAACTTACCCTGATCACGGATCCGGCACAGATGCCGAAAGCAGCAGGTTCCCTGCACTGCGGAACACTGCTGTCGGCAAAAATGGTGAAGAAGTACCTCAGCGGCGCCCGCGACATGAAGATCGCCGTTCCGGTGAAAGGCTGTGATGCCATGGCATTCTATGAACTGGCAAAACGTCAGCAGATCAATCTGGACAATGTGATCTTAATCGGCCTGAACTGCGGAGGAACGGTTTCCCCCATGGTTGCCCGCGACATGATTGCAGACAAATATGAGGTAAACCCGGATGCGGTCCTGAAAGAAGAGATCGACAAGGGTCAGTTCATCATTGAGTACACCGATGAGACCGGTGCACACCAGCACAAAGGCATCTCAATTGAAAAGCTTGAAGAAGAACCCGAAGGATACGGCCGGCGGCAAAACTGCCAGCGCTGCAAATGCAAGGTACCGCGCCAGGCGGATCTTGCCTGCGGTAACTGGGGGGTCATCGGTGAGAAGGCCGGTAAAGCCACGTTTGTGGAAGTCTGTTCCGAGAAAGGTGCCGCACTTCTTGATGCGGCGGTCAGCGCCGGAACGGTTGCAACCTGTGTGCCCGAACCAAAAGGTCTTGAAATCCGCGGGAAAGTGGAAAATGCCATGCTGAAACTGGGAGACAAGAACCGTGCCCGCCAGTTTGCGGAACTCGGCAGCGGACGTGAGCGGCTGGAGAAGATTATGAAGCTGTCTTCCCGCTGTATCTCCTGCCGTGCCTGTATTGAAAACTGCCCGATCTGCTACTGTGTAGAGTGTTCAACCGCAAAACCGCACCTGGTGCGGCCCGGACAGATGCCGCCGGACTTTATGTTCCATTTAATCCGGTTCGCCCATATCGCAGACTCCTGTATCAACTGCGGACAGTGCCAGGAACTGTGTCCGATGGACATTCCCAACGCACTGTTTATGCATGCGCAGCAGGTTGAACTGGAGAAGATGTTCGGCCACAAACCGGGATACGATATGACGATGCCGGTCCTCTCCTACGCCGAGGAGACAGAGGAACGCGCCCGGCTGAATGCAACCGGATCGGATATGATCTTTGAGAATGTGTTCAAAGAATAGACCGGGACTCTGCCGCCCGCACCCGGGGATATCCCCCGGAACACTCCTCTTTTTTTCTCACGCCCCCCTCTCCCGGATGCAGAACCCGAACCTTCCGCCGGCATCTGATTCCGGGGAACTCCGGAATCCGATACCGGCGGATGCTGCATCTTTCT
>DALTYF010000232.1 GCA_029986195.1 Methanocorpusculum sp.
GACAGGGACACTTGGCGCGTTTCTTTTGGAGAAACCGGATC
Source organism: Methanocorpusculum sp. (assembly GCA_029986195.1). GTDB lineage: Archaea > Halobacteriota > Methanomicrobia > Methanomicrobiales > Methanocorpusculaceae > Methanocorpusculum. The sequence goes on from DALTYF010000232.1 coordinate 42, forward strand.
ATCTGCATCTGCATGATAACTGCGGGGTGTGGGATGAACATGCGGCATGCGGGTCGGGGACGATTGATTTTTCCCCGGTGCTTGCGGCGGCGGGGTCTGCGACGATGATTGTGGAGGTTATGCGGTTTGCGGATGTGGGGCGGAGTCTTTCGTTTCTGGAAGGGGTGCAGATGAACGGATGTGCAATGACGAACTACGGCAGTCAATAAACGAACGCAGGTACACCGTCGTCATGCAAAAAAAGGAAACTCACTCTTTCCCGTCCCAGTACTCGCGGCCCTTATCATCGTAGGCCACGCCCGGATGCTTCAGATGCCACTCGGTACGGCGGAGAATCCCGTGAATTGTACTCGCCTCGCGGACCGTCAGGTTCGTTCTCCCGAGAACCCGCTTTGCAAGAAGAATCGTGATCTCCCGCTTCTCCACCGAATGACCGATATCTTCCAGGAACCGCTCGAAGTGCGCGTAGAGCGCATCCATCTCGACCCGGCTGGCAAGCATATACTCACCCCGGGGCAGATGTGCAAGCTCATAGCAGACCACCCCGATCGCATGCGAGATGTTCATAATCGGATACTCGGGTGAGGTCGGAATCGTTGCCACAATATCACAGCGGCGGATTTCATCGTTGTTTAAGCCCCAGTTCTCCCGCCCGAACAGAATCGAGATACGACCGTCCACATCCTTAATTATTTCCCGCAGCTCCGCCGGTGAGTAGTAGGGCATCCGCATCGGGTTTGACACCGACTTCGACAGACCCCCGGTCGTTGCAACCGCAAGATTACTGCGGGCGAACACCTCATCAAGCGTTAAAACCTCCGCTGCCTCAAGAACATCCTTCGCATGCGACGCCCGGGCGGTTGCCTCCACCGTCATCTTCGGCGGGTTGACCAGAACCATATTGTGAAACCCGAAGTTCTTCATAACCCGGGCGGCAAACCCGATGTTGCCCTCATACAGCGGCTCAACGAGCACAATATCGATCTGCGGCATTTACCGTCTGACCGCCTTCACCGTCTCTTTGAGAATTGCAGGGCCTGCATCGTACACCGCATTTCCCACGACAATCGCATCCGCATACTGTCCCATCTCCGCAGCCTTCTCGGCATTGTTGATGCCGCCGCCGTAGAAGATCTGAATATCGTCCACCGCCTCATTGACTGCCTTTGTGACCGCAGGATTTCCGTAGGTTCCGCTGTACTCAATGTAGAAGACCGGCATGCGGTAGTACTTCTCCGCAACAACCGCATAGGCTGCGACCTCTTCAGGAGTGAGATCACACTTTGCATGCGTCAGTTTCCCGACCGACGAGGCAGGATTCAGTACCACATACGCTTCCCCGATGACCTTATCCCAGGCAATCGGGAAGTGCTGCACCCATTCCTTGTGAAGACCCGTGACAAACATCGGGTGTGCAGCATTAAAGACCGCCGGCACAAACACCAGGTCCATCCCCTCGAACCGGGCACCGGTCGGATCTGCCGGTTCCACAACCACCGGCAGACCGGAGTCGCGGACCTGATCGTAGAGGTCTGCAAGCTTCTCCGGCGTCACATCCAGTGTTCCCGACAGCATCAGAACATCCGTTCCGCTTGCTGCAATCTCTGCAATTGCACCGTCACCCAGAACCTTATCAGGATCGAGTTTGGTAATATGTCTCCATTCTTTCCAGTTCGTCATTTTCCACACACTTTTTTGGCTTTGTTCTTGTATTCAGTCAGCTGTTCCCTGTCGATACCGGTCTGGCGCGACAGTGTCTGAACCGCAGCACCCTTCAGAAGCGTACAGCTGTACACTCCCGCAAACGCAAGAGCGGTCAGGTGTTCCGGCTCAATCTCAAGCGGTGTCAGACTTGCAATGCCGTCATCAAATGCTGCCTTGCTGAGTGATTTCGGCGGCTCTGCACCGATCTGTTCTGCCACCATCTTCTGATGCTTACAGACGGTTGTCACCGATGCACCGGTCGCAAGGGAAAGACCTGCGGGGTGCGCCGCAACAAAGGCCTTCGGATCTTCATATCCGGCGGCAACATACTTCTTGAGGGTAATGGCCGGCACCCCGTACTGTTTCATCGTAGCGATGTTGACGACGCGCGTTGCTTCCGTGAGAAGCGTGTCGGCCTAGGCCTCGGGGAGGGCG
>DALTYF010000233.1 GCA_029986195.1 Methanocorpusculum sp.
CTGCGGCTAAAATTCTCCGGTGATAGTATATTCCGTATAGGGTATAATAAAACTGATCCCTGTCCGTTGTCGGGATTCCGGAAATATGTTGAACTCCGGTTTCAGCCGGGATGGGTTTCGGGTTACTGTCCCGTGATCCGAAACGCCGCGGCAGCTGCTCCAACCAGCGGCGCCTTTCCGTCCAGCGTGGTGATCCTGATCTCCGGCACCCGCAGATACCGCTCAATGGATGCGGCCATTTTTCGTGCGACGAGCGATGGATAGTTTCTGGCGATTGGTCCGTCAAGGATGATCAGGTCGGGATTGTATGCGGCGATCACCGCCGAGATGCCGCGGCCGTTGATCGTTGCCAGCTCTTCGGCAAACTCGCCGCAGAGCGGACTGCCGGTCTCTGCCGCCTGTAATATCTGTCCGGCGGAGAGGTCTGCTTTTGCCGGACAGTGACCGCCGCACTTTTTTGCGTGCCATGCATGGAAGAACTTCGGGATTCCTGTCCCGCTTGCATACGCTTCCCAGTGACCCTCCCCGCCGCAGCCGCAGCGAATGATGTAGCTGGTGTCAACAACGATGTGTCCCACCTCGCCCGCGTTCCCGTCAGCTCCGGTCAGGAGTGAACCGTTGGCAATCACGCCGCAGCCGATGCCGGTTGAGAAGGTGAGATAGACAACCGTGTGTGCGGAGTCTGCGCCGCCATAGCAGTACTCGCCGAGAACTCCCGCCTTGCAGTCCGAGAGCATGACTGCCGGAACATGGAAGAGACCTGCAAGGGGATCGCGGAGAAAAATCTGCGAGCAGCGCATGTTCGGCGATCCGACAACCGATCCCGCCTTCTGATCGACCGGGCCTGCGGTACTGATGCCGATTGCATCGGGCGTTGTGCCGGTCTCTTTCTCCATCGAAGAGATCATCGCGGCTATACGCCCCGTTACCGCGCCCCCGTCCGTACAGGAGTTCTTCGGGACTTCTTCGGCCCGGAATGCGATGACGGTTCCGTCTCTGCGGATGAGACCGGTACGGATATTTGTCGCGCCGAGATCGACGGCGGCGACATGCAGGTTTTCGGTCATTTCGCTGATGTTATATTGTGCCCCTTCGCAGATGAACTATTCCCTGCCGGGTGATTATATGTTCCTCAGATGTTATTTATCGATAAACGATAATTTATTAATCTGAAACAACGTATGGACTGGGGAGGAGTTTCGGCGAGTCTGTCCGGAACGTCTATCCTATGAATGAAACTGAAATTCAAACCAGTATACAAAAGAGTGCAAAGATTGCCGACATTGCCTTAAAGATCGGAAAGATTCTGATTATCCTTACCACTCTGCTGCTTGTCGCTGATGTTGTTTTAACGCCGTTCATCTATGGAGTGGAAGGGCCGGCCGGTTTTTTCCCAATGGGTTGTGGAAGACGATCTTATGAGTACGTTTGGTTCCGGCGTTGTTGTTCCTGCCGGTGTTGAGCCGGCAGCCGCGTTCATGCAGGCATCTGTGGTGTTCTTTGCCTCGGCGATTGCCTCTCTCGTACTTCTCGCCGGTATGATCTGGCCTGCGGCGACGATCTTTGCAGAGATCCGCAAAACGGGAATGCCGTTTACCCGATCCAACGGGCAGCAGCTGAAGACGGTCGCGATCTTCATGGGTCTGATTGCCTTCGTTCCCTCTGTCATTGAAGCTGTCGGCGGCATCATAATTCATATCCCGCTGAATACCACATACTTCAGTATCGAGATGCTTCTTGCCGCAGCTATTGTTTATGGTATTGCCCATGTATTTGAGTACGGAACGCTCCTGCAGCAGCAGGCGGATGAGACTCTCTGAGGTACTATGCCCATTATTCTCCGACTCGATCGCGTCATGGCCGACCGGAAGATGTCGTTAAACGAACTCTCCGAGAAGGTCGGCGTGACCAATGTCAATCTCTCCAAGATCAAGACCGGTAAGATCAGTGCGATTCGGTTCTCCACACTTGAGGCTATCTGTAAGGCGCTCAACTGTCAGCCGGGGGATATTCTGGAGTATCAGCCGGACGATTGAGTCCTGATCAGCTGTTCAGTTTTTCCCATACATCCGCGGCTTCGGGTGTAAGTATTATCCACCCGTCGTCGCTTTTGAGGGCGAGGCCCGACTTTGCAAATCTGCGGAGATGCCAGGCGAGTGTTATCTGTGATGCCAC
>DALTYF010000018.1 GCA_029986195.1 Methanocorpusculum sp.
CCGGGATGCACAGTAGTACTACATGGCCCGCACCTCTCAGGAATCCTCAACCTCCGTAAACTTCCGCATGCCCGACAGCATTCTGAAAAACATTGACCGGCTTGCCGGGGAAAACAACCATGACCGAACCTCCGAAATAAACGGAGCATGCAGGCACTGGATAAACATCGGCGGCAGTGCCGCAACAGACGAAACAACCTTTCAGAAAATAGAACAGCTGCAGCAGACCATCACCGGCTTGAAGACGAACTCCGCAGCATGAAAGAAAACTTCCGGCAGCTGGAAACACAGATCGCCGCAACCCTCGACCAGATCCAAAAGGAACGCGAACTCCTCCTCAGGATCATCGAAAGCAACGAACACACCATCAAACTCCTGATCAAAAACTCCCTCGATGACAGATCAGAATAACCCGGCCGGGCCCCTTTCATCATCATTTTTTCTTCCGGATCACCCTCCCGCAAAAAAATTTCGCGGCACTTTTTTTCAAATCAGAAAAAACAAATCAACGTAGCCTCATAGGGTATGACGGCTCCCCCAAACACTTAATCAATCAGAAGGAGAGCCATAGGTTCCGGATGCTCAACACAGGGAAACGTGATCGGCATCCCGGCAAGCTCTGCGGTTTTTTTCATATTGATACCCACAGCATGCTCGGGAATTCTTGCAATCTGCGGATGAAGACAGATTCCCTCTTTCGTATTGCATTTCTCACAGAGTCGGCACGAACCATTCGACAGGGCAAGGGCAAACGTATATCCTGCATTAAACGCGGTTTTCTCCAGTTCCAGCATGATCGGATGAATCATTTTACTGCCCTGGAAATACTCATCCCAGAATGCCTGTGCCATCTGTTTTTTCTCCGCAGGGGCATTCGGATCAAGCCAGTATTTGTAAATTGACCGGATAACATCCGGATCCACCGTGGCATCCGAACCGAACTTTACCAGAAGCGCAGACCGGTATTCCCGTACAATATCCCGGAACTGATCCGGAGTTGGAACATAGGGAGGACAGGTGAGTTTTTTCCCGTATGTAACACAACCGGAACGGCATTTCAGCGTCACGCGGTTCTCAATAATAATCTGTGACGCAGGAATTACTTTTACTTCCTTTGCTCCGAGCTGTACTGCCTTCTCCGCTAAAAATTGAAATTCCTGAGAAACGGCCCTCTCCCCTCTCTGTGTATCCATGCAGTGTATATTATCCGCTTTTACAATATAAGAGATCCGGAAACTCTCTCATGCCCTCGTCATCGTATAGGACACCACCGTCTTTGACAAAAGCTCTCCGTCAGGCGACCCCTTCCGTACCTCGCCTTCCGCAAACACAATCCTCCTGCCTTTCCGGGTGATGGCTGCAACACCATAGATCTCGCCCTCGGTAACCCCGCGAAGAAAACTCGTCGTCTCCGAGATCGTTGCCGTGCCCTCATCCTCTCCCGCAGTCGCAAGAATCGCAAGAGCAATTGCCTCATCAGCCAGGATCACATAAAATCCTCCCTGCAAAAACCCGGACCCGTTGTGCAGCTGTGGAGTTACCGTCATCCTCAGCACAGCTTTTCCCTCTCCCCAGGACACAGGCTCAATGCCGAGCGTCTGAAATGTCGGGTTTGCCTTTGAACCAATCGAAGCTATCTTTTCCACGTAGGGATGCATACAATCGTATCTGCGCGATATGAAAAAGGATTTCTGGTTTTTTTCGGAACAACCCCGCGGGGGAAAGAAACGGCGTATCACCTTCATTCCTGAACATCATGGGCTGAAATTCGATCAACGACGATCATTCGTAGTCAATAAATGAATTTAGGTGCAAAGCCGAAAGAAACATTTTATTCCTATAGAAGAATATAGTTACCCTAACCAAGCAGCCGGTATCCGGTTGTGGAGGTCAATCCTATGAAAAAAATTACGATTCTTCTTATTGCCGTAGTTACCATGGCACTCTTTGTTGGTGCAGCCGCGGCAGATAACTCAGTCGGAGGTGACCGCGGCGTAATTCAGCTGAAATGCAACGTTGACGGCGCAACCGCAGTATTAGTATCAATCAGCGGCGATGAAAGCGAACCGCAGACCGTAACCAATGGTCAGGCAGAGTTCTCCGTATACACCACCGGAACCCCGTACAAAGAAGTAAAGGTATCCGCAGACGGCTACGAAACCGCAACCGCCGCAGTCACCATGCCCGCAAAAGGCGAGACCAGCACGGTTACCGTGAACCTTGTCGAATCCAAACCGGTCGGCGGTGACCGTGGTGTCATTCAGGTCAGATGTACAGTTGAAGGAGCAACCGTTGAACTGATCTCCGTCTCCGGCACGGTTGCCTATACCGGCGCCATCAAAGACGGTCAGGCAGAGTTCCCGGTGTACTCCACCGCAACCCCGATCACCCAGGTCAGAGTTTCCGCGACCGGCTATGAAACCGCAACCGAACCGGTCATGATGCCCGGAAGCGGCGAAACCGCAACCGTTGACGTCACCCTGACTCCGGTCCCGGCCCCGACCAAATCCCCGATGGGACTCGCAGTTCTGGGTCTGATTGGCGCAGTCGGTGCTGTTGTCCTGCTCCGCAGAGACTAACCAGATTCATTTTTTCTTTTTTACCGGAGGAAGATCCGGCAGAAACTTCCCGGACGCACCTTCACAACAAAACACGGATATTTTTTTCTCTGCGATATCACGAAAAAACGAAGCAGATATTTTTCCGGAAACCGGTCCGCATCCTACTAACACCCGAAAACAAAAAAAACGAAATCAGTTCCCCGCAACCATCGCCAAAAAGAACTCATGAATCCGGGTATCCGAATCAAGCTCCGGATGGAACGCAAGTGCCAGCTGATTCCCCTCCCGCACCGCAACAACACGTCCGTCCACCATCGCCAGAACCTCAACCCCCTCTCCCGGATCGCGGACACAGGGCGCACGGATAAACGTCATCGGCACCTCACCCACACCCGCAAACGGCGCAACCGTCTCAAAACTTCCCAGCTGTCTCCCGTAGGCATTACGTACCGCTGTAATATCCATCGTTGCAAGACAGGGAACACCTCCCTCAACGCGTCTTGCAAGAACAATCAGACCCGCACACGTACCCATCACCGGAAGACCGCCTGAAATTTTCTCCCGCAGCCGCTCAAACAACCCGAGCTCATGCAGAAGCTTCGTCATCGTCGTACTCTCGCCGCCCGGAATCACCAGACCATCAAACCGCCCGTCAAGATCCGCAGCCTTCCGGATCTCAAACGTCTCCGCACCAAGGGACGAAAGCATGCGGATATGCTCCGCAAACGCTCCCTGCAACGCAAGCACACCAATCCGCATAGAACCTTACTGGCCTCGTTCCGCCATCAGAACCGCAATCTCTTCCGCGTTAATCCCGACCATCGCCTCACCGAGATCCTCGGAAAGCTCTGCCAGCATCTTCGGATTATTATAGTTCGTCACCGCTTTCACAATAGCCGCAGCACGCTTTGCCGGATTTCCCGACTTAAAGATACCCGAACCCACAAACACACCCTCAGCGCCAAGCTGCATCATCAGCGCCGCATCCGCAGGAGTCGCAACACCGCCCGCCGCAAAATTCACCACCGGCAGTTTCCCGTTCTCATGCACAAACCGGATCAGATCATAGGGAACCTGGAACTGTTTTGCCGCCTCATACAGCTCATCTCCCCGCATACCCACAACCGCACGAATCTCACTCTGCATCGTACGCATGTGACGCACAGCCTGCACCACATCGCCGGTTCCCGCCTCGCCCTTCGTCCGGATCATCGTCGCACCCTCGGCAACGCGGCGGAGCGCCTCGCCGAGATTTCTCGCGCCGCACACAAACGGCACCTTAAACTGCGTCTTATCGATGTGATACACATCGTCTGCGGGGGACAGCACTTCGCTCTCATCAATGTAATCGATCTCAATTGCCTCAAGAATCTGTGCCTCGACAAAATGGCCGATCCGGACCTTTGCCATCACCGGAATCGACACAGCAGCCTGAATCCCCTTGATCATCTTCGGATCGCTCATTCGGGACACGCCGCCTGCCGCACGGATATCCGCAGGAATACGCTCCAGCGCCATAACCGCACATGCTCCGGCATCCTCGGCGATCTTTGCCTGTTCCGGAGTCGTCACATCCATAATGACTCCGCCTTTCAGCATTTGTGCGAGTTCCTTGTTCAGTTTCGGACGGTTTTCTGTCATAACTATCACATCAAATATTGTGTTCAGACGGCCGAACGTATTCCGCCGCAGAATGTTTTACATTTATTTTGCTGAGATAATATGAGACTTCCGAAAGTGCCAGATATTTTCTGAAAATCCGGGTGCATTCCCGCAGAAAAACGACACCGTTCTTCTCAGCAGAATCTGCGGTGTATGTGTCCATCACCACGGAAGACACGGATGGCGGACCTGCACCGCCTTTCCCGACGGTATCCCCGCAGAACTCTGGAATGCCGAAACCGATCCGAAAATTCCCTGCGGTGCAGGAATAGGATTTGTACGGAAAGAGCCGCGGCTCTCTCTGGAAGTGTTCGATGCCGCCTCCGGCAACGTCCTCTACCGCTACGAAGCAAAAGGAAACCCCCGTCGCCCGGAACAGGTACGGGAAAGTTCTGACGTATCCGCCTCCGCCCTTGCCGCATTCCGGAACATGATGAACAACTGGCACGCCCATCTTGCCGACCCCGTGAAGGAATATCTGCACTGTGCCGACAGTGACGGCGCGTTCATCAACGAACTTGCCGCGATCAATGTTGTCATGACCATCAACAAACAGACCGGTCGCGAAGTGTACCGCATCATCGACGAGTTTCCCGAATACTGACAACATTTCCTGCGGCCCGGTACCCGGCTGCTATCGACATAATTTTCATCTGTTCATCCCAACTATTCTACATCAATGGCCGCCGAAACTACAATGATGGGACTGTTTCTGCTGCTTGCCGCAACGCTTGTGGTACTGTTTATCAGCAGCAAAATCCACCTGCCGACGATCATCGGCTTTTTTGTGACAGGTATTCTTATCGGGCCGTCATGTCTGCATCTGTTTACCTATGATCAGGTCAGCCTGGTTGCCGAGTTCGGACTGATTCTTCTGATGTTTACGATAGGCCTTGAGATATCTCTCAAAAATCTTCTTGCAATGAAACGGCTTGTTCTGATTGCCGGCGGAGTACAGATTCTTCTGACGACGTTTGTCGTGTGGCTGATTCTGAATGCGGCCGGTATCGCGTCAGGGACAGCGCTGCTGCTCGGGTTCATGGTGGCTTCCTCTTCGACGGCGATCGTACTGAACCTGTATCAGAACAACGGCCAGATCGATACCCGTCACGGAAAACTGATCCTGGCAATCCTGATCTGCCAGGATATTGCGGTCATTCCCATTATGCTTCTGCTGCCGGTTATTGCCGGAGCCGGCGGCAATGTGGTCTCCTCGCTGATGACGCTCGGAACAGATATTATAGCGCTGGTGGTGGTTCTGGGGATTGCCCTTGTGATGGTTCCCCGCATTCTCGATGTCGTTGCCGCCCGCAGAAACCGGGAACTGTTCATCATCTCGGTGGTGACGATCTGTATCGGGGTTGCCTGGATTCTGTCGCTTGCCGGCGTGTCAACGTCTCTTGGGGCATTCCTGGCAGGTGTCGCGATTGCCGGTTCTGAGTACAACCATGAGGTGTTCGGCATCATCATGCCGATCCGGGACCTGATGACGAGTGTGTTCTTCATCTCGGTCGGCATGATGCTGTCGGTCGCGTTCATGCTGGACCACATCCTGTTCATTCTGGCACTGGTTGCAGTGCTGTTCCTGGGAAAGACGGTGATTACCACTGCCGCAGGACTGCTTTCCGGAGCGGCAGCGGGTGCGGCGGTTATCGGCGGTGTGGGTCTTGCGCATATCGGTGAGTTTTCATTTGTTCTGGGGGCGGCGGGGATGTCGCTCGGGCTGCTGAACGATACGATTTATCAGGTGTTTCTTGCGGTGGCGATTCTGTCGATGACGATTGCGCCGTTTGCGGTGGATGCTGCCCCGAAGGTGTCGCGGAAGGTGATCTGTTCCCCGCTGTTCAGCCGCCGCAGTTCTCCCAAGGCAGGAGATGAGGAGACGGCCGGGGAGACGGATACCGGAGAGAACCATGAGTATGTGATTGTGGTTGGGTTTGGTCCGGCAGGGAAGTACGTGGTGCGGGCACTGAAACGGGTGGGTCGCGAGTATATTATTCTTGAGATGAATCCGGAGACGGTTGCGGCCGAGCGGGCGAAAGGGGAGAACATTGCCTACGGCGATGCCTCGCTTGAGCCGATTCTCCGGTATGCGGGAATCGAACGGGCGAAAACGTTGGTGGTTACGATTCCGGATTCTGCGGCGGTGCGGGGGATTGTGTCAGCCGCACGGCGGATGAATCCGCGGGTGACGATTATTACGCGGACCCGCTACACGGGGGAGAGTCCGACGCTGTTTAAGATCGGGGTGGACGAGGTGATAGCAGACGAGCGTGAAGCAGGTCTTGCGATGACGCGGCGGGTGTTTGCGAGCGAGAGTGTTCCGGTAAAGGATCTGGATCAGTATGTACGGGAAGTGCGTGCGGAGATCTTTTCGGAACGTGAAGAGGCGATGGCACAGAAGGCGGAGGAGAGCCGGCTGCGGAGACTGTCGGCAACACTTGAACCTGTGGCAAAGACGGAGTTTGTGCATGTGCCGGTACATCCGGAGTCGGAGGCCGCCGGAAAGATTCTGTCCGAGCTGCATCTGCGAGGGAGGTTCCATGTATCGGTTGTGTCGCTGCGCCGCGAGTCGGGCGAGATCATCCTGACTCTGAGGGAACGACCGTCCTGCTGCCGCACGACATTGCTTCTCTCGGGAAGCCGCGAGGATGTTTCCGCAGTTCAGCGTCTGTTCGGGAAAAAAACAGGAGTAATCTGCGCGGTTTTTCTCCCGCAGATATTTTTGGGGATAATCATACAGTCGTTGTGGTAATTAATATTTTGCATCCTGTCCGGGAGTTTGGGAGAGGAGCGGACACATCCAGAATAATTATATGCTTTGAAGTACATTTTCATCGAATAACCCGTTTTGGGAGGAATATGAATATGGCCCCAAAAAAGAGACAGAAGGATTTACTGAAACTGTTTTCTGATATTACGCAGAAAACAAAGATTGTGGAGCCCATGAAGCAGCTTCACGGCACACTGCGGGATCAGGATGCGGTTGAGCGTGAGATCGCCCTGATTATGCGGGAGATTCAGGAGCGCGGTTTCTTTAAAACGAAACTGGAGCCGATTCAGCTGGCACGGCTGATTACGGCGTTCCATGCAGGCAAAAATGATACGGAGATTGCCCGCGAGCTGGGCGATGAGAAGCTGTCAAAGACGGTTGCCCGCGCCCGCGTGCGGCTGAAGCTGTTCCGCGATCTTGATTTTAATATGCCGTTTGATCAGGCGCAGATGAAGACGCTGATGAGTACGGATAAGACAATGCGGGAGATTTCAGAAGAGCTCGGCATTAGTCCGACAACCCTTCGCGAGTACCGGCACGTAATTGAGCAGCGGGAGGATACCACCCTGGATCCGTATCTGGAACGTATCCGCGATGTGATGGAGGATCGGGATCTGACGGAGAAGATGGCGTCGGGTCTGCAGGAGGATACGCTCGGCGAGGCTATCGATGTCTCCGAGTCGGACAGTATCGAGATCAACTGATTTCCTTTCCCGTACTTCCCGATTTTTTCTTTTTTCCCTGACCCACGTTTATTTATACGGCGAAAGGGAAGTATATGATATGTATATCCGCTATATCGGTCATTCCTGTTTTTCGCTGGAAGGATCGAAGAAAGTTCTGATCGATCCCATGCCTGCCGAAGCCGCTGAGATTGCTGCGGATCTGGTACTGGTGACCCACGGTCACGGAGATCATCTGGGGATCACGGTTGATCTGAAGAAACCCACTGTAGCAATTCATGAGCTTGCGCATTATCTGTCGCGGAAAGGTGTTCCGGCAACCGGGATGAACCTCGGCGGGACACTGGTGTCCGACGGGGTAAAAGTGACCATGGTTCCTGCATTGCATTCGTCCTCGGTGACGGAGAGCGGCATTGAGTTGTATATGGGGACTGCCGCCGGGTTCGTGGTGGAGATGGACGGGATTGTGGTGTATCATGCGGGCGATACGGCCCTGTTTTCGGATATGAAACTGATTCACGACCTCTATCATCCGGACGTTGCTCTGCTGCCGGTCGGGGACCATTATACGATGGGACCTGCCGAGGCGATGATTGCAGCTGAGTGGATCGGGGCACCGCTGGTGATTCCCATGCACTATAACACCTTCCCGGCAATTGCGCAGGATCTGACGGAGTTTAAGCATGCGATTGAGGCAACGACGTCGATGCTGGTGGATGTGGTGAATCCGGGCGACGGGGTCGAGGTCTCACCGCAGACGTAAGACGGCCTGCGGCAGCCCTTTTTTTCTGCCGGGGACGCCCGCAGCGTCCCCCGGCATTTCCAAACAGATTTATGTCCGTGTGTGTAATCTGAGATAAGAACCGGTCGTTTGTGGAGACGGACCGGCTGGCGTTGGGTATGGTGTCACTGGAGAGTTTGTTTCATCTGAAGGCCGAAAAGACGACGGTATCCCGCGAAGTTACGGCAGGTCTCACGACGTTTTTTGCGATGGCCTACATTATTATTGTAAACCCTGCCATCCTGAGCGAAGCCGGGATGGAATGGGGAGCCGTGTTTCTGGCGACCATTCTTGCGGCGGCTGTGGGCACCCTGATTATCGGGCTGTATGCGAATGTGCCCTTTGCCCAGGCGCCCGGGATGGGACTGACTACCTTTTTTGTGTACACGATCTGTTTTGTGCTGGGATTCACGTGGCAGCAGGCGTTATCGATGGTGTTTTTGTGCGGAATTCTGAATGTACTGATGACGGTAATGCGCGTCCGCAAACAGCTGATCATCTCCATTCCTCCCTCGCTTCAGGCAGCGATCGGGGGAGGAATCGGAGTGTTTGTGGCATATATCGGTCTGCTGAATGTAGGACTGATTGAGTTCTCGGCAGGTGTTCCTGCCCTAACTTCCCTGCACCAGCCGGTTATCTGGGTGTTTCTGATCGGGTTTGCGGTGACGCTTCTGCTGCTGGTCAAACAGGTGAAAGGGGCACTGCTGATCGGAATTGGGATTGCAGCGGTTGCAGGAATCCCGTTCGGGATAACGGGGATTGGGGAAGCGATCAGTTTTCCGGAGGCATGTGCGGCTCTGCCGTCAACGTTTGGGGTTATCTTTACGGAATCAGGGCTCATCTCACTATTTACGGATCCGGCACGGCTGCCGCTGGTGCTGCTGACGGTTCTGGCGTTTGGTCTGTGCGATATGTTTGACACGATCGGGACTCTGGTGGGCACGGGATGCAGGAGCGGGATCTTTTCGGATGAGGATATGCGGACGATGACGGAGAGCAAAGGGATGAAGAGTAAGATGGAACGGGCACTGTTTGCGGATGCGGCAGCGACGACGATCGGATCGGTGATGGGAACGTCAAATGTGATTACCTATGTGGAGAGTGCAACCGGAATTGCGGC
>DALTYF010000234.1 GCA_029986195.1 Methanocorpusculum sp.
TTTCCATGCGCACGCATGGATAGTAATGGCGTTATCCTACAGACAGTTCTGTCGTTTCTGGGGCAAGGGGTTCTTACTTGCCGCAATCATTGCTGCAATTGCCGGTCTTCTGACGGGAGACGGTGAGTGGGTGGGTATGCTGTATCTTGGTGCGGCAGTTCTGCTGGCGGTGGTGTTTCTGCTGATGGGGAGGATGATTCGGGAGACAGAGCCGCAGTAACCAATGTCACCCCGTTTTTTCTGTGTGAGGTGACAAAAGTATTCAGCTGATCTTTTCTGGAAAAGATGGTGTTGTCGGAACCGGTCAGGTTCATATGCGAGCAGCACCCAATCTTAGAACAGCTATGTCCCGGACGATTACGTTTTCCCGGAATGTGTTTCTCCCGCTGACGAATGTGTGTGCGAACGCCTGCGGTTACTGTTCCTTCAAGGCACCCGTTGCTGACGGCTGCGTGATGCCCGCATCAGAGGTGCTGGCAACACTTCGCCGCGGTGCCGAGTTCGGGTGCACCGAAGCGCTGTTCACGTTCGGGGAACGGCCGGAGAACGAGCCGGGATTCCGGAGATATATTGAGGCCGCAGGATATCCGGATATTCTTTCTTACTGTGAAGCGATGAGTCAGGCGGCGATTGATCTCGGGATGCTGCCGCACACAAACGCCGGAATTTTAACATATGAAGAGCTGGAGCGGCTCCGGCACGTGAACGCGAGTATGGGGCTGATGCTGGAGACGACCGCAGACATTCCGGCGCACCGTCACAGCCCGGGAAAAGATCCTGCGGTCCGCCTTGAGATGATGGCCGATGCCGGAAAACTGAAGATTCCGTTTACGACCGGGCTTCTGCTCGGTATCGGGGAGACGGCAGCTGACCGCGAGGAGTCGCTTGCGGTGATCCGTGATCTGCACAAGCGCTACGGTCATATTCAGGAGGTGATCATCCAGAACTTCTGTCCGAAGGAGGGAACGGAGATGGCGGGCGTTCCGGGTGCGTCGCAGGAGGTTATCTGCGAGACGCTCCGGCTCGCTGCCGAGATTCTGCCAAAGGACGTCTCCATTCAGATTCCCCCGAACCTTGCGGATGCAGGCCGGCTTCTTTCCCTTGGGGTAACCGATCTCGGCGGGGTTTCCCCGGTGACGATCGATTACATCAATCCGGAACATCCCTGGCCGGCACTGGATACCCTTGCGGAGATCGCCGACGGATACGATCTGCGGGAGCGGCTGTGCGTCTATCCGCAGTACTGCAATGCGGAGTGGGTTTCCCCGGAGCTTCTGCCGCTGGCGGAGCGCCTGGCGAAACGGGTGTATGGATAGTGTGTCATGCTAACACTTATCATAAAATCCGTTCAATAGATATGGCACAATGAAGCAGGGCGATCTTCTCTATCTGGGTAAGGCAAAGTCCGTGTATCTGACCGACAAACCGGATGAGCTTCTGGTGGTGTTCCGGGACGATATTACTGCATTTGACGGGCAAAAGAAGAATGTCCTTGCAGGAAAAGGCGGGTACAATGCAAAGGTTACGGCATACTTCTATCCGCTTCTTGAAGCGGCGGGTATCCCGACGCATTTTCTTGCGGCTGTTGCTCCCAACGCGCATCTGGTTCGCCGGCTTTCCATGATTCCGCTGGAGGTCATCGTCCGGAATCGTGCAGCAGGATCCCTGGTACGAAATTATGGTTTTGTGGAAGGCGAGCCTCTGTCCCCCCCGCTGATTGTGATGGATCTGAAAGATGACTCGCGTCACGATCCGATGATCAATGATGATATCATTGTGGCACGCGGAATTGCAACCGCAGAGGAGCTTGCGGAGATCAAGCGGCTGGCGCTTGCGATCAATGCGGTTCTCCGGGAAAATCTTGCAGCAAAGGATCTGGACTTAATCGATATGAAGTTCGAGTTCGGCAGGGATGCGGCAGGCATGATCCGACTGGGCGATGAGATCAGTATGGACTCACTGCGGTTGTGGGATCACGGTGCGGTCGGTGCGTCGCTGGATAAGGATGTGTACCGCAAGGAACTGGGTGACGTCATGGAGACCTACGCGAGGGTTGCACAGCGTATCTGCGGTGCGTAAACATTTTTTTTATTTCGAAAAAGTTTCTCCCGTATTTTTGTCAAACCAAAGTCGGGATTGTTTTTTCAGTT
>DALTYF010000235.1 GCA_029986195.1 Methanocorpusculum sp.
GGTCTGCCGGTGACGATGTCCCCGGTAGTAATGCCGAGCGGTTCGACGAGGTCGGACCGGAATGGCAGGACGATCTTTCGTGCCGAGGGTTCACTGGGGAATGCGGTGATGATAAAGCCGTACGGTGCGCCGGTTACACCTATCCCGGTATATGCGGCCCCAAGGCTGCAGGAACCGCAGGCGGAGAAAGCCGCCTGCGGTTCCCGCGGGGCAGTGTAATAGGGACATTCGTCCTCACTCTTACGGCCATCGTTCACTGCAGCAGTAAATGCGTCGCAGCTGTCCATACCGCAGGCCCCGCAGTTCTTGCCGGGTGGAGTCCAGACCATTTACTCACCCCGGTACAGGTTGTCGGGTGCGGCGAGCGGCCGGATAACGCCAAAGTGTTCCTGCCAGCCGGTTTCTTTTTTACCGATGCAGACGGTGCAGACACCGAGCGGCGGAACGCCGCGCAGGGTGTCTTTTTCGCTTTCCGCAGGTTTCATCTGTTCGATGACCTGCATGAGGTAGCGCATGCCCGTTCCCTGAATGGCGTTGGTTTCGACGATGTCGATCTCGGGAGCGACCTGACGGATCCCTTCGCGAAAGACTTCCTTCTCGGCCTGGGATACGAGATCGATTTTGGTGACGACGGCAACGTCGGCGAGGGCAATCATGGGTGCCATTTTCAGTGGTGCATGGGTGCCGGAGACGGCGGAAAGAACGCAGATCCCAAGAGAGTTGACGGTGTACGGGGTGCACCGCAGACAGAGTCCGGCGCTTTCGTAGAGGAGGTACTCGGCGCCGAGGTTGTCAGCCCAGAGGAGGGCGTCGCGGATGACCATGATACCCATGTGGTCGGGGCACATGTCGCCGGAGTAGACTTTTTTGGTGGGGATGCCGAACTCTGCAGCGAGTTCTTCGTCTTCCCATGCCTGTACGACGTCGATCTTGAGGTAGGCGATTTTTGCGGGGCCGAGGTTCCGGATGATCTGTTTGACAACTGCGGTCTTGCCGGCACTTGGTGGTCCGGCAATTGCGATGAGCCGGACGTTCATGCTTCGATTCTCCGGGCACTGAGGAGTTCGCCGGAGCGGATGCGTTCCCGCAGTTTCATCATGTCGGCGTCCATCTTTGCTATCTGCGTGAGTGCGTCCCGTTCTTCATCACCCGGGGTGAGAATTTTTTCGACGGCGCCGCCTTTCATGACGATCCGTTTTTCGGTAAGGAGGGCGACGTAGGGGTCGTGAGTGACGAAGATGATTGCTTTGTGTTTTTTCCGCAGGATTTCGATGACGCGGTCTTTGAAGATGCCGGCGTTTTCGACTTCGTCAAGTAAAATAATCGGGGTGTCGGAGATGTTGACGGCGTCGGCAACGAAGAGGCTGCGGGTCTGACCGCCGGAGAGGGAACTCATACGCATGCATCCGGCTATTTTTTCACCGGTAAACTGGTTGGCGAGATCGATTGCGTCGGCGACGATGCCGGTGTTTTCCATTTTGCGGGAACGCAGATGCATGGCGAGAAATTCTTCGACGGTGAGGTCGGCGAGACATTTGGTGTTCTGGGTGATCATGGCGATGGGTTTTTTGGCAGGGTCGCGGACGAGGTCTTCGGCGGGTTCTGATCCATTGACAAGGATTTTTCGTCTGGTGATGGTGTCGCCCTGTGCGAAGACTTCGATGTCGTTGATGAATGCGGTTTTGCCGGAGCCGGTCGGTCCGACGATGGAGATGGTGTCACCCGGACGGATGGTGATCTCGGTGAAGTTTTCGGGTTCTCCGGTGCGAGTAGTGCCGGGGAGTATTGTGAGGGTGTGTATGGAAGGAGAGGTACTTTGTGTCATCTCTTTCTGATAGGCTGTTTGGGGTTATAATTATTCTCCGACATTGTGTGTTTGAAGATACTTTGAGATTGTTTATTGAGCTATTTTTCATTGTTTAGTATATTTATTGCTGCGTATTGGATACGAGATGGTGTGGCAGGATGATATTGTACAAAAGAGATACGGAGGTTTGTACAAGGGAACAAAAGAGGGCTGTACTTTTCTGAAAAGAGAGAGAGTTGTTTGTCTCAGGATTTCTCCTGAGATGTTTTACATCCCGTCTCTTTTTGTTTCACGCAGTTAGTTTCTGCGGAGTACGAGGAGTGCTACTGC
>DALTYF010000236.1 GCA_029986195.1 Methanocorpusculum sp.
AGGATACTTAAACCCCCGACCGCGCGGTGTGAAAGTGCCCTTCCCCCGGACACTCGGCAAATTCATTACCCCTCACGCACTAACATAACAGGTATCAATCATTCCGAGGTAGTATCATATGGCAAATCTGAAAGGATCCAAAACCGAGGCAAATCTCCAGACCGCATTTGCCGGTGAGTCCCAGGCAAGAAACAAGTACAATTACTACGCATCCAAGGCACGTAAGGATGGGTATGAACAGATTGCCGAGCTCTTTGAAGAGACCGCAAACAACGAAAAAGAGCACGCAAAGATCTGGTTCAAACTCCTGCACGGCGGAGCTGTCCCCGACACCCTGACCAATCTTGCCGACGCTGCCGCAGGCGAGAACTATGAGTGGACCGACATGTATGCAGGCTTTGCAAAGGAAGCACACGCAGAAGGTTTTGAGGACATTGCAAAACTCTTTGAGATGGTTGCCGCAATCGAAAAACACCACGAGGAGCGGTACCTCAAACTCCTGGCCAACATCAAAGAAGGCATCGTCTTCTCCCGCGACAGTGACGCAATCTGGCAGTGCGGTAACTGCGGTCACTTAGTCATCGGCAAGAAAGCCCCGGAGGTCTGCCCGGTCTGTGATCACCCGCAGTCCTACTTCCGTATCGAAGCCCGGAACTACTAACCCCTTTTTTTGGAGAAATTTGTATGGCACAGTACATCTGCGGTGTCTGCGGCTACACATATGATGATGCGGCAGACACTCCGTTTAACAATCTGGCAGAGTCCTGGACCTGTCCGGTATGTTCGGCAGCAAAACAGCACTTCACCTGCATCACGATTCCGGCTCCCGCCAAAGATGCAGGATATACCGGAACCCGCGTCATGGATGAAATTCATTACATGGCAACGACCGGAAAGAGCATCACCGAACCCATGGAAACACTGATGCCGGTTCCGTCGTTTGACGAGATTCTTCTGCTCGGCGCCCAGCTTGCCCGTCTGCCGCTGGACGATGATGCGCCGGTAAACGTACGGACGGTGATCGGAAAACGTGCGAAACAGCCGATGGTCCTGGAAACGCCGGTCTTTATTTCACACATGAGTTTTGGTGCGTTGTCAAAGGAGGCAAAAACTGCCCTGGCCAAAGGTTCGGCGATGGCAAAGACGGCAATGTGCAGCGGGGAAGGCGGCATTCTTCCCGAGGAGCGGGAAACCGCATACAAGTACATCTTTGAGTATGTGCCTAACCTCTACAGTGTGACCGATCAGAATCTTTCCGGGGCGGATGCGATTGAGATCAAGATCGGTCAGGGAACAAAACCGGGAATGGGCGGTCATCTGCCGGGCGCAAAGGTTACGGAGGAGATCGCCCGTATCCGGGGAAAGCCGGTCGGGCAGGATATTGTAAGCCCGTCCCGTTTTCCCGGCATCACCACGTCTGCGGATCTGAAGAAACTGGTTGACGAACTGCGGAGCCGCAGCGGGGGAAGACCGATCGGCGTGAAGATTGCGGCAGGCCACATCGAGGAGGATCTGGCGTTCATTATCGGGGCAGGACCGGACTTTGTCACGATTGACGGACGCGGCGGGGCAACGGGCTCGTCGCCGAAGTTTTTGAAGGATGCGTCAAGTGTTCCGACCGTCTATGCCCTGGCAAGGGCGGCGAAGTTCCTGCGCAGTCACGCTCCGGAGATCGATCTGGTGATCACGGGAGGATTCCGGACGAGCCGCGACATTGTCAAGGCACTTGCACTTGGTGCGGACGCGGTTGCGGTTGCATCCGCGGCGCTGATGGCGCTCGGATGCAACCGGTACCGCGTCTGCCACAACGGAAACTGTCCCGCAGGAATTGCGACACAGGACCCCGACCTGCGGAGAAATCTTTCCGTCGAGGAAGGTGCCCGGCGTGTTGCAAATTATCTTGCGGTGACGACCGGGGAACTGCAATCCTTTGGCCGCATAACCAGTCATGCGGATATTCATGATCTCTCGGTGGAGGATCTGGCAACAACCAGCAGCGAGATATCCGATCATACGGATATCCGTCATGTCTGATTTTTTTCATCCGAAACACGGTAACTCCAAACGACAACAAAACTCCCGTTTTAACCGGATGGACAAACGCCAACCCTCATCTATCATCACAGCCTATAC
>DALTYF010000237.1 GCA_029986195.1 Methanocorpusculum sp.
AGTCCGGCGATCTCTGCGACCGGCACAATAGTGCCGGTCACGTTTGATGCCTGCGTCACGGCAACCAGCCGGACGGAATCGTCCATTGCTGCTGCAAACGCGTCCATGTCAAGCGTGAGGTCGGGACGAAGACCAACGATCCGGAGCGTAACACCGTATTTTTCCAGCGCACGCCAGGGAAGGAGGTTGGAGTGGTGCTCAAGAGCGGTGGTTACAACCACATCGCCCGGCTGCCAGACAAGGCCGCGGGCGATCATGGTGACGGCTTCGGTGGTGTTTTTCACAAATACCGTGATACCCCCCGCCCCGTTGATGAGGTCGGCAGCTTTCTCGTGGGCGTGCCAGTACTTCTGGCTTGCAATCCTCGTCAGCCGGTGAACACCCCGGCCTACGTTTGCCCGGTAACTGCGTTCAAACTGATCCATGGCGGCAAGCACACATTCCGGGGCAAAGGAGGTTGCAGCATTATCGAGATAGATCAGATCCCCAATCATGGGGAACTGACTTCTCAGGACGTCCCAGTCGGGGACAACACCGTCGTCATCATCGTCAACGTCCACAATATCGCCTGCTTTCCCCTCCGGCATGAGGTGGGCAACCGAAGAGGGGGTACTGCGCCTCACCGGTTTTTCGGAGAGATCAAGACCCGCGTCCCGGACAAGTTCCTGCATCTTGGGCGGGAGTTCCTTCCACCGCCACAGTCCCCAGCTGATGAACTCGGGCGGAAGACCGCGGTCGGCAGCCCAGCGGGTGAGAAACGCATCCCACCGTGCGGCCATCTCGGGATGGGTATCATGCATCGTTGCAAGTTCTGACTCCAGCATGGCGGGACAGAGGTAACAGCCGATGCGTTCATATCGGCGTTCGTAGAGCGGATTGTACGGAACTTCCCGCAGCCAGAGATAGAGGAAGACATCAAGCGCCCGCCAGGAACGGATGGGAGAGAGATTGATCTGCAGAGGGTTGTTCGGGTTCTGGGAAACGGCATCAAGCGAGGCGCGGCTCCATGACTCATACCAGCGGTTGCCCTGAACGGTTACGCAGGGCCCGGTCTCGGCAAGATGAACTTTCAGGGGATTGAGTTTGAGGAGTTTACAGCACCAGCGGTGATCTTTTCCGGGAGGTCCTGCCTTCTCAACGGCCTGCCAGAAATCGCCGGCTTTCTGAATGAGACGGACATTCTGGCTTTTGACAAACTCAATGGTTTCAGGGAACTCAAGACCGGTATCAATGAAGAACGCATCGGTAACGCCTGCTTTCTGAGCAATGTGCCAGACGGCGGTGCTGTCTTTTCCGCCGGAGAAGGAACAGTTCGCCGCAGGCGCGAGACCGAGATTTTGTTTGATCTCGCGGGCTGCGGTGCGTTCCATGTTTTTGAGATGGAAGGCATTTTTTTCCACAACGTCAGCCCACGACGGGTTTGCCATACCAAGTTTCGGCTGTACGCTGACGAGTTCTTTGATACGGACAGCGCCGTCTTTTAAGATACCGGTACCATACTTGGATTTGTACCTGAGAATGACCACGCCGTCCGTCGCCTCCGGCGCAGTGACGGCCACTTTTTTTCCGCCAAGTCGGCCGGAGGGAAGAGAGGCTGCTGCGGCTTCAAGGTCGATGATGTTTTTCTCGGCTTTTCCGATGAGGTAGGGAAGGGCTTCTGCTTCAATATCGAGCCGGAAGGTACGGGTAACCGGATCAAACCAGAGCCAGGCGAACCGTACACCGTTTGCGATGATGAGATCATTCCGGTCAAGACCGCCTGCCTTGTTGAAGATCATCACATGCGGGAGCGTAACACGGGGCCCGAACCGGTCACAGATGAGGGTTTGCAGGAGATCATGATCGGCCTTGAGAACAGGACGAATATCATAGGGCTGCTGGAGCGGAATCTTCGTGGTCTCGGTTTTGCACGAGCAGGTTTTTGCAACGAGCGGGACATTACAGTGCGGACACCAGTAAAGATACTTGGTGAGATAGTCATCACTGTCGGCGGCAACATAATAGCCCGGCTTAATCTCTTTTCGCGGAGTTTTCTCTGCGGGATTTCTGGTCTGTGATTTTTTTTGCGGACAGTTTTTTCGCGGGTGCGGATATTTTTTGTATTCGTGCGGCACAGTGAGAATATA
>DALTYF010000019.1 GCA_029986195.1 Methanocorpusculum sp.
AAACACGATAACTCTGCCCGGCGCAATCGGCATAAACCCGCTGAACTGGAAAACCGACGAAACCTATACGAACGGTTCTGAAAATGAAGGAGCAGTGTTTTTCTACAACAATGGCAGTATATCAGCGGAGATCCCGAACTTTACCGGAGCATATCTTGCGGAGGTAAACGGATCAGTTGTCCTTATCGCTGACTCACCCGACCCTGCATCCTACTCGCTGCCGGAACTGTTCGCCGACGGTGTGTACCATGTCTATGACTACTACTTCTTCTACGAAAATCTGAAGGAAAACATCGCAGAACGGACTGCAGCGTACTTTTCACAACGATCGAAAGCCTGACACTTCTTTTTTTCCAACTCGCATCAAACCGAATCTGTTATATGACAACACGTGACACTCTTATGGTATGATACTTGGATTACCTGACATCACCGTGCTGACCGTGGGCGGCACGATTGTCATCGTCTTCGTTCTTCTCATCCTCTGGGGTCTCACCTTCCCCAAGGTGGTGGAGGAGTAATCAATGGGGCTTAGTGAAGGAAGTACCCTGGTCACTCTTGCACTTATCGTTGTGTACTTCGTGGTGCTGCTCGGTATCGGTGTGTGGGCATCGAAAAAGATCAAAAACTCCGAGGATTACATGCTTGCCGGCAGAAGTCTCGGGTTCTGGCTGTTCACGCTTCTGATCGTCTGTTCCATCTGCAGCGGTATGACGCTGGTTGGAACAAGCGGGTTCGGTTACGCTTCCGGCTGGCCGGGAATCTGGGAGCAGATCTTTGTACCGCTCGCTGCCGCGTTCTGTATTATTTTCTTTGGATCCAAACTCAATAAGATTGGCCGGGAAAAAGGATGCATGACTCTTGAGGATTACTTTGCCATCAGATACGAGAACAACAAAGAACTTCGTGCCCTCTCGGCTCTGGCAAGCATTGCCGTCAGTCTGGTCTACCTCATCGGCCAGTACACGGCAATCAGTATTGTTCTCATCTGGGTGTTTGGTCTGGAACACTGGCAGGCGCTTCTGATCTCAGGAGTCATCATCACGGCATACACCGTGATTGGAGGGTTGTATGCGGTATCGTGGACTGGACTTGTGCAGGGACTGATTCTCATCTTCGGTGTTCTGCTGGTCTCACCGTTCATTCTCAGCTATGCAGGAGGTATTGAGCACATCAATACTGTTCTCGCATCGATTGATCCAAACCTTGTCATGCCGGCGTTCCCGAATGCGTATGCGGCATATGCCTACTGTACGCCTGAGTTCCTGGTTTCGTTCGGCATCCTCCTTATGGTGGGTCTTGCCTGTGCGCCGCACATCATGTCCAATGTCTTTGCGGCGAAGAAGATCTCCTACTTCAAGTGGGCTCCTCTTGTTGCATTCGGTATTTATGTCGTCATCATGTTCCTCGTCAAGCTCTGTGGTATGGGTGTCCGTGTCATGGCCGAAGACGGAAAACTTGACGCGATCGCAGCAACCAATGCGCCGGACTTCGCGCTGATGTACGGGATTCAGGCGGCAGCTCCGAGTATTTTTATTACCGGCCTGTTTGCGGTGATTGTTCTGTCCGCAGTCATGTCCACCACCGACCGACTGATGCTGACGGTGGGTACGGAGTTTTCCTGGAACATCTTCAAAGTCATGCTTCGTCCAAACGCAAGCGAGCGGCAGGTTGTCCGCATCAGTCAGATTTGTGTGCTGATTGCAGCGGTCGTTTCGCTGATTCTTGCGATTAATCCGCCGGAGATGCTGGCCTTCCTGATCTGGCTTGGTATCGGGCTGATGCTCTGTTCGTTTGCCGTGCCGCTGATTGCCGGTCTTTACTGGCGGCGGGCGACCGCAGCGGGCGCGATTGCGAGTATGGCGGTCGGATTAATCTCCTCGATCGGGTTTGGCTACTACTATCAGTTTGTGGAGAAACTGCCGATGCATTTCTCCATCTACGCACTGGCGCTCGCTATCCTCGCCATGGTAGTGGTCAGTCTTCTGACGCAGAAGAATTCGGATGCGGCACTGGATGAAACGTATACCGGTGCGTATCTGCATCCGAAAGAACTCAGTAAATAATCTTCAAAAATATCTTTTTTTGAGAGCGAACATGCGTTGTTCTGTTCCCGTGTCCGTCCGGGGAGATGATAAACTGCAACCCCATAGAACATATATGCAAAGACCGAACAAATAGATAAGGAATTTTCATGACGCGGGTTGTAATCTCTGTGGGAGGATCGGTTCTTGTACCAACACTTGATACTCATCGGCTGATGGAGTGGGCAGATGCCCTGAAAACTCTGATCAAAGCCGGACATCAGGTATTTGCCGTGGTTGGCGGGGGAGGGGAAGCCCGCCGGTATATCAATGTGTGTCGTGATATCGGACTGGATGAGGCGTCATCCGATGAGTTCGGAATTCTTATTACCCGTATCAATGCCCGGCTGCTGATCGCAGCCCTTGGCGAGTACGCGTATCCGCGGGTGGCCGAGTCATATCTGGATGCGAAGGAGTTTGCCCTGACCGGAAAGATCGTGGTGATGGGCGGAGTCACGCCCGGCCAGACGACCGATGCGGTTGCCGCGTGTCTGGCGGAGGAGACCTGTGCCTCGATGATGATCAATATGACCGCCATTGACGGGATCTACTCGGCCGATCCGAAGAAGGATCCGGCAGCGGTCAAATATGATACGCTCAGCCCGCAGGGTCTTATCGATTTAATTATGAAGGAAAAACTCTGTGCCGGCAGCAATATGGTCATCGATCTGGTGGCCGCAAAGATCACCGAACGTTCCGGGATTCCGCTGGTTGTCATCGACGGTCGCGACCCGTCACTGATCTGCCGGGCACTGCTTGAGGGTGCGTTTGGCGGAACAATCGTTGGCGATAAAGTTGTCACGTTCCCGCTCTGAAACTTTTTTCAAAATATTTTGAAGAGGAAGGCGATGATGCCGCGAACACATTTTTGGATGGTTTTTCGGAAACTATTTGGCGGGTTTGCTTTGCGTCTCACATGATGCTGACGATATGGAAAACTGAGTTCCTCTGGATTCATTTCAGAAACGATCGCGTGCGAGATCTAGACTGAAATACCTGATTCCCGGTTCAAAGTGGAAGGTACAAAAGCATGTCAGTCTGTGTTCAATAATATTATCTCTTTTTAGTTCGATAACGGTATTTGTGTTACAATATATCTCAGTATCACCCCCAAAAAGATGGAGATGACACAACGAAGAGGCAAAATCTGTCTGATATGGTAGAAGAATTTTTTTTACCATACATCCCCATATCACCTTTTCTATCGGAGATATGCTATTTCAGGCGGTTAAATTTGAGGTGCACTGGCTTAGCTGGTTTCGCGGCATAGGACAAAATTATATTTGGGGACTCATCGAGATGGTTCAGCCGAATCGGGAATATGGTTTTTTTGGATATGCCCATTGGCCGGTTAGTCGGAAGGCGGAGCATCAGGCACGAACTGCGGAAGAACTCTATGATCTCATTGACTGGAGTCATCCGTCTAATTTTGAAATGTATTCCTGGGATAGTATCGAATTCACGACCATTGTCCCGCCAAAACAGCTGATAATCGGGGATGAGGTGTGGAACATTGAACAACCGCCGCGGCTGCACCGCGAGTATGGACCGTATATACTTGACACGGCAATAGGCCCTATTGAGTGTTGTGATTATCGGTATGAAGCAGTTCTGTACCGTATTCCACGGACCGACAGACGATGCAGTTTGGCAGAGCAACCTGGAGAGTTTCCCTGTTAGATGAGGAGGATGTCTGTCGTGACCCGAACATTCCCTATCCGCCGCTGCACAACAATGACTACTTCCCTTTCACCTACTGGGAGCTGCCAGATAGACTTGATGATCTCAGGACGATTCCGGAGGACGACACAGAGATAGTGGGAACAGAAAGGAACGTGATATCATGACGAGACCGGACCTGCATGAAATGGTACAGAAATTTCTCACAATACACCCGCAGACGATCATCTCTATCGAAGATATGATTTTTCAGGTGGCTAACGTTACGGTACAGCCTCCCGTTCCGGGCGATGTGGTACAACAGTATATTCTGGGGTCCCTTGCAATGATTCAGCCGAAACGTGAGGCAGAATTTATCGGCTACGCCCGCTGGCCAATCAGCCGCAAGGCAGAACAACAGGCACAGCAGGCAGAGGAACTCTACTGCCGCATCGATTGGAATCATCCTTCGGATTTTTGGTGGGAGACGTGGGACAGTGTCAAATTTACCACAGAGAACCCGCCGAAACAGGTGAAAATCGGTGACGAGATATGGAACGTGGAACAGCAGCCAAAACTGTACAATATGAGCGTGGAAGAGTATACGTATGAAGCAGTTCTGTACCGGTATTCCACGGACCGGCAGACGATACAGTTTGGCAAAGCAGTCTGGGCCGTCAGCCTGTTTGATGCAGATGCCTATCGTAACCCGGATGTATTCATTCCGCCGCGGCACAACCACGACTATTTTCCTTTTACCTACTGGGAACTTCCGGAAAACTTGAGGTATAGATAGTCACGGAGAATGATACAGCAGATGAGACGAACACCCACGCGGCATGAATGTGCGGATACCGAATGAAGAAAAAAAGGGAAGTGATATGATGAAGAGACCAAGTCTGTCCGCTATGATAGAGAAATTTCTTACGATATGTCCTCAGACCACTCTGTCCATTGGAAATATGGTATTTCTGGCGGATGAATTTACCCCCTCCGAGCCCAACGGGAGTTAAGGGATCCCTTTCCCTGCTGATACAGCCGGTTCTTGAGGCACAAATTACCGGATTGCACACTGGCCAATCAGCCGCGAGGCGATAGGGCAGGCACGAACTGCGGAAGAACTCTATGATCTCATTGACTGGAAACATCCAACTGTCTTTTGGTGGCATAGCTTTGATCGCGTTGAATTTTCTCCGGGAATGCCGCCGAAACAGATGAAAATTGGTGATGAGGTGTGGAACGTGGAACAGCCGCCAAAGTTGTGTGATACGTTTCCCCACCCCATAAAAGGAGTGAAAAAAATGTATAAGTATGCGTATGAAGCAGTTCTGTACCGCTACTCCCCCGATCTGCAGAAGATGCAGTTTGCCAAAGCTGTCTGGGATGTTCCCGAGTTTTTTGAAGAGGACTCACGTGACCGGAATATTCCCTATCCCCCGCTGAACAATAATGACTATTTCCCCTTCGTATACTGGGAGTTGCCAACAAGACTTGATATCCCGCTGATCACGGGAGATCCCGTCTCCGGCTGAACGAAGGAGAGGTTGACATCTGATCACGGAAACGGTAGAGAATGGGCTGATTACTCCGCGCTTCCTCGCGGTTGGTATCCGGAAATTATTTGTTCCGGGAGGATAAATCCGGGAAATAACTGTTAAAAAATTATGGCTCTTTCAGAGCCACAATATTGCGGACAGCGGTAAGTTTCCAGACCATGGACCGATCCTCCTCCACAAGTTTCCGGGGATCATCCGAAGGATGATGACCGAGAGCCGCAAGACTGGTTGCAGCGAGTTCTTTCCGGATAACCCGATCCGCAAACATCCGGCGAATCTCCCGCACCTTTCCCGGATCCGTAACCTCCGCAAGCTTTCCCTGCATTGTCACAAACCGGTAGGCGGACATATCGGGGGCAACCTCCTCAATCTCCACCGAAACCGCGGGATTCTGCGCAAAAAGATGCATCTTTCGCCCGTAACGGGTGGAAAGAAAATACATATTCCGTTCGTCAAACACGTACAGAAACGGCGCAATATACGGATACTCAGTACCCGAAAATGCAATACGGGCAACAGTTCCCCGGCGGACAAGATCATCATACTCGGCCTTCTGCATCGCCGGAATCTTTTCCGGATGCTGGTTTTCTGGCAGTTCAGTCATAAAAAACATCTCCTGAAAAAAAGAGGATCACTCCGGATCCTCTGCAAGCCATGCCTTGTACTCCTCGTCGCTCGGTTTCCAGGACGGCTTCTTCAGCTTCCGCAGAATGACCGGCGGCAGAAGAATGATAACCAGCACCGCAATCAGCATACCGATCACATACAGAATCGTCTGCGTCATACCAAAGCTTGCACCGTTCGTCTCCGGCAGCAGTCCTACCGCAAACGCGAAGAACAGCGTAATCAGCGCAACACCGCCCACAAGCCACATACCGACCTTGCCGCCCGGCAGTTTGTACGGGCGTTTCACATCCGGCTTGGTCTTCCGCAGCTTAATGAACGCCGCGAACATGAACATGTACATCACCGCATTGATCAGCGACGTAATCGCCGTCAGAATCCAGTATCCCTCATTGATGGACGGAATTGTAATCATCGCAATCGCAAACCCCGACGAGATGATACCCTGCACGACCAGAACACCCAGCGGCATACCGTACTTGTTCGTCTTCCGGAAGATTGGCGGAAGATCCCCGGTCATTGCCGCGGGCAACAGACCCTTCGCCGGACCGACAACCCACGTGGACAACTGGGCAATAATACCGATCGCAAGCATAATTGCGACAGGAATAACCAGCCACTCCACATGCATATGGGTGAACATCGACAGGAACGTCTGGACGATACCCGCGTTCAGACTGATCTCCTCAGCCGGAATCACCACACCGACCGCAAGCGTTCCGAGGATCGACATGATACAGATGATTGCCGCTGCAATGAACATCGCAATCGGATAATCCCTGCGCGGATTCTCCGTCTCACGGGCATGATATCCCGCCATTTCCATACCGGCAAACACGAGGATCATACTCGCCGCAAACGTGATAGTACTCATGTTCATTGACGGAAGCATGTTCTCGACGGTCGGGGCACCGAGTGCGTTCGGGTTTCCCAGCGCAAGCCAGACAACCATCAGCACCACAATGATACCGATCGGAATCAGCGAGCCGAGGAAAGTACCCACCGTGGACAGCAGCGTCGAGTTCTTCGTCGAGCTGTAGAAGTTAAAGAGGGTAACTCCCCAGTAACAGGCAAGCATCGCGATTGCCATGTAGATGTGGTTGTTGCCAAGAGTCGGTGCAAGAACCGCGTAGGCAAGGGTTGCCGCAAAGAACGAAACAACCGTCGGGAACCAGACCAGATTGTTCACCCAGGAACACCAGATGGTAATGAAACTCCCGTCGCCGGGGAACGCTTCCTTCACCCACGCATAAATACCTCCGGCCTTCGGCCAGGTAGAGGCAAGTTCGGCTGCAACAAGAGCGGTAGGAATCAGGAAACACACGGTAAACAAAACGTACCAGAAGATCATTCCCCACCCTTCCATGGCCATCGTCGGGAAGTTCCGCAGACTTAACACTGCGGCGACGTTGATCATCGCAAGGGAGATGATTCCAAGCTTCTTGTTGGAACTCAGTTTTTTCGCCGGGGCACTTCCGGAGGAAGTGCCCGCGGCAGCTGGCGAATCAGTCATGAAATCTTACTCCTTCAGACAGTACACATAGTAGGTTCCGTCAATTGCCTCAACACCATGCGTATCGTGGGCGAATCCGGGGAACTTCCGGTCAAACTCCTGCAGGGTCTTCAGGTACATCAGAATCGGACCGTCAGCCTTTCCTGCGTTCTCGCCCGGCATCAGCATGGGAATTCCCGGCGGGTAAGGGACAACGCCCGTTGCAACAATGCGGTTTGCCATCTTGTCGACCGGAACATGTTCAACCTGACCCTTGACGATATAGCGGTATGCATCTGTCGGTTTCATAACCGGAGTCGGCATCACCGCACAGGCCTCGTTGGCAAGCTGGGTCTGGCGGGTGGACCTGATGTACTGGTGCATCTCCCGTGCAAGCGTCTGTAACGTCATACCTCCGTAACGAGTCGGATATGCTTTGACGAGATCCGGCAGAACCTCGTCCAGCGGAGTGTTTTTGTCAAACAGCGTCTTGAAATCAAACAGTGCGGACATGAGCGTACCCTACTTTCCTTTCGTGACACCCATCGAGAAGAGGAACAGAATATTGTAGTCGCCGGACTTCTCGTTGATGATTCCTTTCAAGGTAGGCAAGCACGACCGCTGCCGGAATATCGAATTCTGCACGGGTTCCGTCATCGTTCATACCCGGCGTAAGGACCGTGACCTTGATCGGGTCCAGCATTGCCCAGTTCTCGGACATGTCCGGGAACCCGTGCCAGACCTCGCCCGGCCGGAGCATCCAGCAGCTCGGATTGTGGGCAAGGATTTCCGGGTCGGCGTCGGCAAACGGAACTTTCTTTCCGTCCGGCATGGTGACCATGTCGGGCTGCCAGGCATGGAACCACCAGTTGCCGGGTTTGCAGATGTCCATCTCGCCGCAGGCACGTGCCATCATCTGACGGAAGTGGATTGCTTCGTTGATGGACTCCTGCATGAGGGCACTGCCGCCCATATCCATCATCTTGGAGGAGACGTCAAGGGATGCAATGATGCCGTACTGCGGGGAGGTGGATGCATGCATCATGAACGCTTCGTTGAAGAGAGCATGATCAAGCGGGTGTTTGCCGTTCTTGATGTGGATCATCGATGCCTGGGAAAGAGCGGCGAGCAGTTTATGGGTGGACTGGGTGGTGATCACCGTCGGGCGGTCGCCTGCCGGACGGGTATCCTCGTGCATGCCGAACCGTCCGGCATACATGGGGTTGAACTTTGCGTAGCCGTACCAGGCTTCGTCGTAGTGGATGGTGTTCACGGTCTGTCCCAGCAGTTCTTCGGAATGGACTGCATCGTAACAGACACCGTCGTAGGTTGAGTTGGTGACGACTGCGGCTGCCGGGGTCTGGTTCTTTGCTTTGGATGCCAGCGGGTGGTCGGCAAGTTTCTTTGCGAGCGTCTCCGGTTCCATTTCATGCTGCGGAATGGGACCGAGAATGCCGTACCGGTTCCGGGTCGGGACCATATAGACCGGGATGCCGTGGTCAAGGGTGAACGCCTGTTCAAGGGATTTGTGGCAGTTCCGGTCCACAAAGACGATCTCGTCCGGAGCAACGAGTGCGCCCTGCACAACACGGTTGGAGGTGGAGGTTCCGTTGGTGACGAAGAAGGTCATGTCAGACCCGAATACTTTTGCGGCGTACTGTTCCGCGTCACCGATGGGGCCGGAGTGATCGAGCAGGCTGCCGAGTTCGCCGACCGAGATGGAGAGGTCGGAACGGAAGGTCTGTTCGCCGTAAAATTCGTAGAAGAGTTTGCCGATCGGAGATTTGAGGAATGCGGTTCCTGCGGTGTGACCGGGCGTGTGCCAAGAGTACTCGAAGTCTTCGGAGAAGTCCATGAGTGCGCCAAACATCGGCGGAAGAATCGCTT
>DALTYF010000238.1 GCA_029986195.1 Methanocorpusculum sp.
GACCATGGCACTCATCGGTGTCATCATTATCGGATTCGGCGTACTCGCACTCCTGATACGGCGGAAACGCTGATCTTTTTTTTTCAATATTTTTCAAGATACCCAGAGCATCACGCATTGACGCAGGAAACATATCCCCTGTGGCTTTTGCCCTGCAAAAACCACAGGGTTCCCCCGAAAAAAAGTGATCCGGATCAGCCCATCCGGCTGATACCGTCAATCGACACACGCTTTCCGGTCTGCATATAATAGACCCTCTCGCCCATCCGGCAGGCATGGTCCGCACACCGCTCCAGGTACCGGTTTATCATATGATACGCACTGCACTGCGGAACAACCGAAACATCCTGCTCCATCACTGCAACACAATCATCATAGATAACCGAATACATCCCGTCAACCGACTCCTCCATACCCGCAAGCGACCCAAGCGACGCAACCTCCCCCGCCGCAAAACTGTTGTACACAATCTCCAGCATCGAAGTCGTCACCCCGCCCATCTCAGAGATCTGTTTCGCAAGCGGGACAACATGGGCACGATCCCTAAACTGCACCACAAGCTCACCGATATCCTTCCCGTACCGGCCTACCCGCTCCGACGACGTAATCATGTCCAGACTACAGGCAATCACGCGGAGATCGGTAGCCATCGGCTGATTCAGCGCAATCAGCAGCACTCCCCGCTCATTCAGCAGATCATACTGACTTGCAATATACTCCTTCTGCCGGACAACATCCGCCGCAATCTCGCGATCAACCGTCTCAAACGCCATCAGGGAATTCTTCAGCATACCCAAGGCAAAACGCCCGTACCAGTTTACCTGATCCTTATAGGAACCCAGTTCCAGATGAAAATACTCATTCATTTAACCAAACCTTCCGGTCACATAACGTTCGGTCAGTTCTTCTGCGGGATTGGAAAAGATCTTCTTCGTATCATCCACCTCAACAAGCTTGCCGAGATACATAAAGCCGGTCGTATCACTCACACGGGCGGCCTGCTGCATATTATGAGTAACAATAATCACCGTGTACTTCTGTTTCAGATCCGTAATCAGTGTCTCAATCTTCGAGGTTGCGATCGGATCCAGCGCCGAACACGGCTCGTCCATCAGAATAATCTCCGGACTCACCGCAAGCGTTCGTGCGATGCAGAGACGCTGCTGCTGACCCCCGGAAAGTCCCAGCGCCGAATCATGCAGCCGGTCTTTGACCTCGTCCCAGAGGGCAGCCCCTTTCAGACTGTTCTCCACAATCGCATCAAGCTTCCCCGCATCCCGCTCACCGTGGGCATGCGGACCGTAGGCGATGTTGTCGTAGATCGACTTCGGAAACGGATTGGGACGCTGAAAGACCATGCCGATCTGCTTGCGCAGTTCGACTGGGTCGGCGTCCAGAATATTTTCGTTTCGGAACAGAATCTCTCCCTGAATTTTGCAGGTCGGGATGAGATCGTTCATCCGGTTCAGGCAGCGGAGAAGCGTGGACTTCCCGCAGCCGGACGGACCGATAAGGGCAGTAACCTCTCTCTCCGCAAACGGAAAGTCCACGTCAAAGAGTGCCTGTTTTGAACCGTACGAAAGGTTCAGATGATGTGTCTGAATAACGCTTGTCATAATTTATCTCAGAAGTTTCTGTTGGAAATGCCTGCGCAGAAGAATTGCCGCAAGATAGATTGCCATCACGATCACAATCAGCACAACGGCTGTCCCATACTGCTGTGCGGTTGCGCCCGGCACGCTGGTCGAAAGGAGATACAAATGGTACGGCAGCGCCATAACAGGATCAAAAACATCCATGGTGATGAACCGTTTCATAAACACCACCGCGGTAAACATAATCGGTGCCGTCTCTCCGGCGGCTCTGCCGACGGAGAGAATGGCACCGGTCAGAATACCGGGAGCAGCAGACGGCAGGACAACTTTACGAATCGTCTGCCACTTGGTTGCGCCAAGACCAAGCGATGCCTCCCGCAGGGAACCCGGCACGGACTTGAGTGCCTCTTCCGTGGTTCTGACAATCGTCGGCAGAATCATTAAGGCAAGACAGATCTGGCCGGCGAGCATACAGACGCCCCAGTTGAGATAGATCACAAAGAACGCAAACCCGAAC
>DALTYF010000239.1 GCA_029986195.1 Methanocorpusculum sp.
GTTTCTTCCATGTTCGGCGCTGCGGCTGCGCTGCAGACCGAGTACACGCTTCGCGAGGTATCCGAGTCGGTGATTGTTACCCGGTCTGCTCCACAATTGATCCGTAAATCGCCGGGTCTCCCGAGTGCAGCCGCACCACAACCTTCCCCGCACGCACATTCTCTGCAATCACCGAGGTGATCTCCTCAAGCTTCATCCCCCAGGAGTCAAGCTTCAGGGTGGCAGGGGATTTTGCCACAAGTTCCGGGTTTACAAGCGACCCTGCATAAATGAGGACATCCGCATTTTCTAACAGCTCCATTCCTTTGACCGTAATCAGGCCCGGATCGCCGCATCCGGCGCCGACAATATAATATTTCATATCTTCCTCGCAATCATAATCGAGAAGTAGTTCGTCTTCTCCGGCAGCATTCCGCGGTGCACACATTCGCCGTCCATATACATACGCTCCACCACGATGAAGTCATTATATCCTTCGGTTTTCAGCTGTTCCGCCTTTTCCCGCGGATGCGTAACCTTCATCAGAATTTTCGTTGCCGGATCCGCCGGACCGTCCGTCACGAGGAAGGCACCGTTCACCGGAACCCGTGCATGGGAGGCAACCGCGGTAATGGAACTGATGCCCGGAACCGTCTCCACCTCAAGGCCCGGATACCGTTCCCGCACCATTTCGGCAAGCCGGGAGAAGGTTGAGTAGTAGTTCGGATCCCCGATAAGGCCGAAGACAGCTTTGCCCGCCTTTGCCACGGGAACAATCTTCTCGGCATTGCGTTCCATGCATGCCGTGATAACCTCCTCGTCACGGGTCATCGGGAACTCAAGGACAACAATCTCTCTGGCATAGGGTTTCACCAGTTCCGAGGCAATACCGCCCGGCACAAACACCGTGTCCGCTTCGGAAAGCAGGCGGACGGCTTTGAGTGTCAGAAGCTCCGCATCACCGGGGCCGAGACCGACTGCCGTCAGCATTCGCGGCCCCCGTGAATAATATAGATGGGATTGATTGGTTTGAACATAATGCGCTCCGTAAGCTCATAGGATCGGGACACCTGCAGATGCACTGCTTCCCGGAAAATTCCCCGTTCCTGCATGGCATGAATTGTATCAACGGCAGTTTCAATGAGGACTGCATTGACCACGATGCTTCTGCATCCCTCCTCGTCCAGTCGTGCAATGACTGCGGCAATGTCACGGCTTCCTCCGCAGAAGGCGCAGTCGATTCGTTTGTGGGGAGAGGAAAGAAACGACAGTGCCTCGCCTGCAAACACTTCAACCTGCGGGGAGACCTGCACAGGTCTCCCGGGTGATCGAAACTGCCGCAGGCCTGCGGTCAACGGCATACACGCAGCCGCCGGCACCGGTCAGTGCAGCAATTGCTTTCGTTACCGTGCCGGTACCGCAGCCGATGTCAGCTGCGATATCTCCGGGCCGTACGCCAAGTTTTTCAAGTGATACTGCCATCACTTCCGGTTGTGTGGGTCCTCCGGGTAGCTCCATACTGATCTCTCTGTCCTTAGGAAAACTTGCTTTAGCGAAAGTTACTGAGTAGTGTTTGTGAGGAGGCATTATAGTTGTATGCAGTCGGAAGGGCATTGTCTCAAAAAGGCTTTGCTCCCAAAGTCTGGAACGTCCCCTCTTGCCGGATCACCTGGTTTCTCTGAAAAAATGTGATGTTTCTGCTTGCGTGCAGTTCATGTGCTTTGTGGGAGGACTATGAATACACCCGCCGCCCGTCACCGTAGCCGGGTTCCGGGAACACCGGCCCCGTGCAGACAGGCGGACAGGAGATCCGGACATCGCCCGTTGATGATCATCGCCGGAACCGCATATCTGCGCAGAACATCCCGGCAGCAGGGATCAATCACCTCCGTCTCCATACCCTCCGGCATCTCGGCAAGCAGCTCCCCTCCCGACAGAACCCCGTCAACCGACTTCAGAAGAACCAGCGGACATCCAAGCTGTCCCGCAACCCACGCCGATATCGCATCCGATGTCACATCCCATGAATGCAGCAGAGGATCCGCCGCCTGCAGAACCCGGTACGGAAGAAAAATCCGCGCACCCGCTTCCGGCATCGAACACACATCCTCCGCCAAAACCCCGAACGTTG
>DALTYF010000240.1 GCA_029986195.1 Methanocorpusculum sp.
GATTGCCGCCGGAATTCATCGTGAACATGCCGGTATCCGTGGAGGTGTTCGCCCCAGTCCGGGTGATGCTGTAACCCGTGTTCAAAGACGTGGTGAGCGTGATGTTTTTTCCGGAAGTAATAGCCGGAATTGCAGCAGCCCCGTCAACCGGAAAATTCTCTGTGATGATGATCGTCCGCATCTCACCAGTAGGAGCACCAGTGATATTACTCTGCAAATCCGCAAAGTTATTCACCATCTTCGTGTCCGCCGCCGGAACGGCAAAGAGCAGGCACACCAGAAGTACGGCAGCTGCCGCTGCCCGCCGCATCTGTATCTTATGGAAAGGACTGCTGCGCCCTCTCCCCCAAATATATTTCTCCGTTATATTCACCCCGAATGGACAAAACCGGAACAGAATGGCGCGCTGATCCATGCGTGCCGGTTATGTCCTCACTAGAGAGGGTATACATGCTGCCGAATAATTGCGGAGGATTTTTGTGATTATGGGGAAATTTGTTCCGGAAAATGATGATTTTGGCCGGGACGCTATGGGGTGTGTCAGCAGTCATTTTCTGATTTTTTTCTGTTTTTATAAAATTCCGATTGTTTTTTTTTGTCCGGGATACATATATACTGCACACGGGATGATATCCTATCTAGTGAGGATGTAACCCGCCTGTCGGTATCAGAAATACCCGGAAAAAAACTCACCGGAAACGAAAATATGGTGATACCGCGAAAGTATTCAGAACGGTGGAGAGACTTTCGTCACGCTCATAACGAATCCCGGCAGGATGACGAAATCCTTTTCGCGGCATCACACTGTGCCTCCGCAATTGTTATATCCTGTAACGTGACAACGTAAGATTGCCGGAGTCTTTCCCGTATGCATCTGTATTCCATCGATAATCTGCGAAATATCTGTATCCTTCTTCTGATTCCCTATCACACACTGCTGATTTACAGTTCGCTCGGATTTTCCTACAATCTTCAGGGTGATGTGCTGCCCGCGGTGAACCCGGTTCTGATTTTTATCAGTATCTGGATTATGCCGCTGATGTTTGTGGCAGCCGGTATGGCATCGCGGTATTCCCTGACAAAGCGGACACCAAAGGGAGTATGTAAAGGAACGGGTGCTGCGGCTGTTTATTCCGTTTTTGTGTGCGTTCATTCTGCTGATGCCGATCCAGTATTATGTTCGGGCACTCAGTACTGGAACCTATACCGGCGGATTTTTTTCCTATGTTACCACCGATCTGATTCCCGCAATGCTGGGGAACACGTTTGACGGCGGTCAGCTCTGGTTTATTCTCTGGCTCTTTGGGATCTCGCTTCTTGCACTGCCGGTTATGCACTGGTGGACAAAAAAGGCGGACAAAACGATGATGCAGCGCGTGGATCGCCGGTATGGCTGATCGTTGTAGTGTTCCTGCTTCCGGCACTCCTGTTTCTTGCAGGCAATGTCCTTGGCACCTGGCTGTTGTCGTGGCTTGCCGTGACCCCGATTGTGAATACGTTTCTCATTTCGCTGGTCTGGATGAGTGCACAACGATCGTACTCCCTTCTGATGTTTTTTGCGTTCTTTGTTCTGGGATATCTGGTTCTCAGCAGTCCGGATGTTCAGAATACGCTTGAACGTTGCAGGCTCTCTCACCTGTGCGGCAGTTGCCGGCCTTATTCTCTTCGGCGTGCTGCTCCTCTTCGTTCCCCTGAACTCTCTGCTGAGTGAGTTTGGCAATGTGCTTATCGCAGGACCGGTAATTCTTGCGATGATCGGTCTTGGCAAACATTATCTGGAGAAACACAACCGGTTTTCCGCGTATCTCAGTGCGTCATCATTTACCGTTTACCTCTTCCATCAGTCATGGCTGCTGCTTATCGGCTACGTTGTACTTTTGTGGGTTCCCAACCCTCTGGTGCAGATTCTGATAATTATCGTTCTGACGTTGGTGACTACGTATCTTTCCTACGAAGCAGTGAAACGGTTCCGCGTAACACGGTTCATGTTCGGCATAAAAGAGCCGGGAAAAAAGAGCAGCTGATCTGATTGGTTTTGGGCCATTCAGTCATATGTCGGTGTCGGAATCGGGGTGAAGAGGAATGGGGTGTCTCCCGGATGTATGAGG
>DALTYF010000020.1 GCA_029986195.1 Methanocorpusculum sp.
GTGGGCTGAAATTCGATCAACAACGATCATTCGTAGTCAATAAACGAATTTAGGTACAATGTCTACATTTCCGCAAAGTTGACATGCGGAGAGTGCACAGATACACACATGGTACTGATTACTGAAGAGATAAAAGCGCAGATCGAAAAAGTAGGGGTCTGTCACCTGATCACCGCAGCAAAATCCGGAGTACCCAATGCCGCACCGATGGGCGGCCTGTGGGTAATGGATGATGATATCATCTGGATCGCAAACAACTTCATGAACAAGACCGCAGCAAACGTACGGGAAAACCCGCAGGCGGCACTCCTCGTCTGGAGCCGGGAGATTGGCAACTGTATCCAGCTCAAGGGATCCGCAACACTTGAGTCAGGCACGCCCGAACACGCGAAGATGATGGAGATGATGGAAGCAAAAAAGCCGGGACTCCCCAAAAAAGAACTGCTGAAACTTGTGGTAAAAGAGATCTACACCTGCATGCCGGGACCGGCAGCAGGCTCGAAGATCGCATAACTTTTTTTTTATTTTGGTAACCTTTCCTGCCGGATATCGCGCAGTTTCCGGATCGCATGCGACGACCGGGCAAAGAACGCGGAAAGGAAGAAGGAAAACTCCGCCGACCATACATCCGTTCCGGACAGTACCTCATATCCCGACTCCTCCATCACCTGACGGACATGCTTCCCCAGAGCGCCGGAGAGAATCTTCGCCGAATCCGCAAGCAGTGATCCGGCGGTTGTGTACTTGCGGCGGACCTCGGTGTAGTAGCGGTCCTCCTCAATCCAGGGACCGGCAAACTCTTCCTGCAGCAGATACTTGTCCACGAACCGGTCGGCATTTTCGTGATTCCAGACCGGCGGGCCGTCGCGGACAACGATCTCCGGCAGCCGGTCCACGAGGAGCTCAAAGAGAATCAGCGAATTCTCCGCCCCCATTGAAACTTCGGCGCGGTGAATCTGGAAATCTTCGGCGACCAGCATGGATCGAACCGCCTCCATACTCTTGCGCAGCTGCGGAACGACCGTATCGGCAACATAGGGGGGTGTTTTCAGCCGGATGGCAAGCATTGCTGTTCCCCGCTGCTGCAAAACCGCGGCAAACTCTGTTCTTCCCATCTGCGTAGGGGGATCGGCGATGAAGTAGACCAGACTTGGTTCTGCGCAGTAGTCCCGCGCCAGTTCCATGAACTCCGCAAACCGCGTCGGGGTAAGGACGGCGGCAACATTGCGGTCCTTATCGGTTGGATCGATCACTACCAGAGGTTCGGAGAACTTTTTCCGGACGGCCTTTTTGTCGGGATAATACCCTTCAATATCGATGACCTCACCGTAACGGAATTTGGATGCCGCCTGCATGAACTCCGAAAATCCGCCGTACGCAAGAATCAGCAGTTCGCAGAGATACCCGGAAAATCCGCCGGTCATGTGATCCGAACCGTAGACGCCCCCGCCTTTGGCAAACTGCTTGAGCAGAAGCACATCCTCGCGGAGAGGGGCGATCTTGGGAAGGAGGTAGCGGGTGTGAAACGGTGTGCGATCAACAGCGCATTTCATCTCGGCGGTTGAGGCAACATGATAGCAGGGGACAAGGTCCACATCGAATCCCTCAATCACCGCGTTCAGATACGGATGCTCGGCATACTTTTCCTCCGCGGTTCCGGAGAACTTCTCCACCACCGCATACGCCGCGGCAAGTCCCTTTTCCTGTAGTTCCTCGCGGGGCAGTTCCGGCGGGAACAGCATGAAGATGTCAATATCCTTGTCGCCTTTCACCCAGGTACCGCGGGCAACCGAGCCGGTCATCATCGCGGGAACGCCTGCCACTTCATAGACTGCCGCGATGAGTTTTTCTCCCATCGTCTGCGCTGCGGCGCGCTCGGCATCGGTAGGAAGCACGCGGGCTAAAACCTCCGCTTCGATTGGATTTCTGGTCACAGCTTTACTCCTGCAATTGTTTCATATATGGGTCCCGACGGGGTTAATGTACTCTTTTTGAGCACCACCTCATCAATCGTACAGGTTCCAAAGGGCGGCCGGTTTTTCAGCGCGGCAATCCGGGGAAGGAGCGCAGGAGCGTACTCCCGGACGCGGGCAATGGTCAGGTGCGGGGAGAAGGGTTTTGGATCTTTTGCAATACCCAGAGACAGCAGAAGTGCATCAATCTGTCGTGCAAGATCTGCGGTCGCGCCGCCGTCTGTGATCTCGACCTTAATGATACGCGGCGATCTGCCGAACACTCCTGCCCCGGAGACGGTTACCTGATAGGGGGATGCACGGATGCCCTGTAAAGCCGCCGTAATTTGGGGAATCTGTGATTCGGAAACCTCGCCAAGGAACCTGAGCGTGATGTGCATCAGAGGAGCCTGCACCGCAGTTATCCGTGCCGGTGTGCCCTGCAGACTGCGTCCTGCGGCAGCAAGAGCGGCTTTGATCTCGTCCGACGGTTCCACCGCAATAAATGTCCGCACCATGTATGGGTAAGTATATGGGCGGTTGAAAAATAGGAGTTTTCGGCTCTACGTTACCGGCAGAGTTGTTCAAAGACCCGGACAACATCCCGCGACGCACCGACATCGTGCACGCGGACAATATCCGCACCGTTCTCCAGCAGGTAGAACAGCACCCCGAGTGTCCCGTAGAGACGTTCATGCGCAGGTTTTCCAATACAATCACCGATGAACGTTTTGCGGGAAACTGCTGCGAGCAGCGGGCAGTCATACTGCTTCAGTTCGGAGAACTGCCGGCAGAGATCCCAGTCCGCTGCAAGAGGCCGGTCGGCAGTCCATTTGCCGACGCCCGGATCGAGAATAAGATTGCACATGCCGTACTTTCCTGCGCGATCGAGTATCTCCTGCAGTGCGGCATGGGTTCCTGCCATGTTCAGCGGGTCGCCGGGGAGTTGGCGCGCCGCCATTGCAATTACCGGCAGGCCGGAGTCTGCGGCGAGTTTTGCATACTCCGGATTTCCGAGGCCGTTGATGTCGTTGATGGCGGCGAGATCATAGTGCAGGGCTGCGTCCAGTACTTCGGGATGCATGGTGTCAAGCGACAGAACTGCACCGTATCCGTCCAGTTCCTTCATTGCGGTAAGTACCCGTTCCCGTTCGTCCGCAACCGTCAGCGGCGGGGCGTTGAGTGCGGTACTGCGGGCACCAAGATCAATGATATCCGCTCCTTCGCGGATCATCTCTTCCACACGGGTAACAACCTGATCACAGGGGGTGAACGAGTCCGAAAAAAAGGATTCAGGACTGATGTTCAGGACTCCCATGATTTTCGGGGAGTTTCCCCCTCCGATGCGGATATTTTTAATCCTGACTTCCATTTCAGATCGCCTGCGTGTCTTTACTCCCGAATCTCCGGGTAGAGCGGATAGCGCAGGCAGAAGGTGGTAACCTCTTCCCTGGTCTCGGCAATCAGGCCGGCGTCATCGATGTGGTGCAGTACCCGGGAGATCCACTCGCCCACCTGTTTGCATTCCTCTTCTTTCATGCCGCGCGTGGTGATGGTCGGCGTTCCCAGGCGCAGACCGGAGGTTTCAAAGGGCGAGAGGTGCTGGCGGCGGGATGGTGTTTTTGTTCACCGTGATTCCGGCTTTGTCGAGGGCAACCTCGGCCTGCTGGCCGGAGATTCCCTGTTCCGAGAGATCGAGGAGACAGAGGTGGTTGTCGGTTCCGCCCGTGACGAGGCGGAACCCGTTGTCCATCAGGGTCTGGGCAAGCACTTTGCAGTTTTTGACGACCTGTTTTGCGTAGTCTTTGTACTCGTTGCTGAGGGCTTCGCGGAAGCAGACGGCCTTTGCGGCGATGACATGCATGAGGGGGCCGCCCTGGAGACCGGGGAAGACTGCTTTGTCAATCGCGTTTGCGTACTCTTTGCTGCACATGATAACACCGCCGCGCGGACCGCGGAGGGTTTTGTGCGTGGTGGAGGTGACGTAGGTGGTGACGCCGACCGGGGAGTTGTGCAGGCCGGTACAGCAGAGACCGGAAATGTGGGCGATGTCTGCCATGGAACGTGCGCCGACATCCTCAGCGATCTCGGCAAACGCCCTGAAGTCAATTTCCCTTGGATAGGAGGATGCACCGCAGACGATTAAGTCGGGTCTGACTTTGCGGGCAAGTGCTTCGATTTCTGCATAGTCCAGGAGTTCGGTGTCAAGGTTCACGCCGTAGGCGGTGACGTCGTAGTACTTGCCGGAGATGTTGGCCGGATCACCGTGGGAGAGGTGACCACCGTTGTTGAGGCTCTGGCTGAGGATTTTGTCGCCGGGTTTGAGGAAGGAGAGGTACACTGCCTCGTTTGCCTGACTGCCGGAGTGCGGCTGTACGTTTGCGTGTTCGGCACCGAAGAGCCGGCAGAGCCGGTCGCGGGCGATGTTTTCAATCTGGTCGTGGAATTCGCAGCCGCCGTAGTAGCGTTTGCCGGGATAGCCTTCTGCATATTTATTGGTGAGAATGGTTCCCATGGCTTCCATGACCTCGCGGGCAACGACGTTTTCGGAGGCGATCAGTTCGAGCCCTTCGACCTGACGCTTGTACTCTTTGTTGATGAGAACCGTGATTTCCGGATCAAACTGCCGCAAAAACGACATATTCGTTGTCTGGGCGAGAAAGGACATATTCCATTATTGGTGATGGGATAATATAACCGTCTCGGTCGCCAGTTTTTTTTGAAAAAGAAAAAGAGTTACCCTGCACCACCCGCATCCTCTCCCTTACCGGATTTTTTCCACCGAGAGGGCATCCGCAGTCGGCGTGCCGAACGGCATCCTGGGCAATCAACCGCCAGCTATCCGGAAGGGAGAATGCCTGCTTCACCTCATCGTCGATGATCGGATTATAGTGCTGCAGATTTGCGCCAAAGCCTGCATCCTCAAGTGCTGTCCAGACCGCAAACTGGAGCATACCGTTTGCCTGTTCCGCCCAGGGACGGAAATTTTCACGGTAGCGGGGGAACTGTTCCGCAAATGATTCTGTAACCGCAAAATCGTCAAAGTACAGTACCGTTGCATAACCGTTTGCAAATCCGGTGATCTTTGCCTCCGTCGGCCCAAACTTCTCCGGCGGGACATGGGCCCGCAGCGTCTCCATCACAATGCTCCAGAGTTTTGTATGGGAAGCACCGAACAGCAGCACAACCCGTGCGCTCTGGGAATTATAGGCTGAAGGCACCGCAAGAACCAGACGTTCAATCATTTTGATGATCTCCGCATCCGGCACCGGACTCTCCGGTGCGATCGTGTACACCGAACGGCGGTGTTCTACTGCTTCAAGAAAAGATCTCATACTTTGTTGATACTTTCGTGCAGGAGCTTATCAAAAAAGAGAATGAGGCAATGATCTCTATTGATCCAGCAGCGTCCGGGACACGATGTACTCGCCGTGCGCCTCGCGGGTCGTCCCCACAATCAGCCAGGTCTGATCCCCGTGCTCCTCCACAACCCCACAGGCCTCCAGCACCTCGCCCGTGAAACCCTGACCGCAGTAGGTATGGGTAAACGACAGCACCAGATCGATCTCCTCGTGATCCACGCGATAAATGCCCGGACTATCGAAGGCAAGCGAAGCATCCGTAACGGTTGCCTCAATGGTCATCTTCCCGGTCTTTTCACCAAGCGTAATCGGCGGGACTGCATGCAGGTTATCATATCCGCGTGAGTAGAGCAGATCAAAATAGGTTCCCTCAAACTCCCCGCGGTTGAACTTCCGCGACTCGTGCAGCACAAAATCATCGAACGAGATGTCCGGAACCCGCTTGCGGTACACTTTCTGCCACATCTCCTCGCTCATGGCAGGAATCTTTCCTTTGGCAACCGCCTCCATCAGCTGCTGCCGCGCGGTAAACCATGCACTCCCGTACACCACCATATCAATATCGGATGCCCCGTTTTCCAGGCCCGCAAGAAGCGAACCCGTACAGCCCCAGGTCATCGGCGGCAGATCAAAGTGGGAGAACAACCGTGCCGCGCGCGGATTCCGGGCGGCGATGGATGCTGCCTGCTCCTCGGGCTTTAGCACGCGCACAATATCCGCGAGCGGCAC
Source organism: Methanocorpusculum sp. (assembly GCA_029986195.1). Classification (GTDB taxonomy): domain Archaea; phylum Halobacteriota; class Methanomicrobia; order Methanomicrobiales; family Methanocorpusculaceae; genus Methanocorpusculum. The sequence continues at coordinate 6,044 of DALTYF010000020.1, forward strand.
ACGGTGCACGAGATCCAGATACGCAGGCCTGTGTTCTTTCACCCAGGCAAATGCATCGGCAAAATCATACTTCTTGTAGCGTATGCCCCACGGCGCGGTGCGGTCGCCGTCCTCTGTCGGCACATAACGGAGCACACACTCCGCACGCTCGTCATTCTCATACCCGGACACGGCATACAGACAGCCGTCGCCGGTCATTACAAAATCGCGCAAACGGATTGGCTTCATAGAAAAAACCTGATGCGAGAGGTGGGATTCGAACCCATGAACTACTTATAGACCAGATCTTAAGTCTGGCGCCGTTGGCCTGGCTTGGCTACTCTCGCAAACTACCTTATTACATAGCACTTCCAACATAAAAAAACGACCGCAAAATTGGCAACCGATATAAGCCAACAGAACAGAATGATATAAAGAATTTCCCGGACTCTCGTAGTGTAGTGGTCAATCATTCCGGCCTTTGGAGCCGGAGACGGCGGTTCGAACCCGCCCGAGAGTATCAAATCTCTTTTGTTAACCCTATCGGCAGCCTGATGTAATGCCTTTCTCAAATACTTACACACATGAAGGTCCTCATCGCTGAATATACGGCAAGTCGCGACCCGTCCCTTGCCCCGGAAGGAAAAGCAATGGTGTCCGTACTGCAGGAAAGCTTTGAACGTCTGGGCCATACCGTGCTTCTGCCCGGTTCCGGAGATTTCGACGCGGAGATTGCGCGTCTTGCACCGCAGTGCGACTACGGACTCGTTATTGCCCCTGACGTACTGCTTTCAAAGTTCACCCATACACTGGAACTTGCAACCCACAACATCGGCTCCGACAGCACCGCAATCGCCGTCTGCGCAAACAAACGCCTGACCGCAAAAGTTCTTGCAGGCATCGGCATCAGCGTCCCGCAGGAAGTCCCGGCAGACTATACCGGCAGGCGCGTCATCAAACCGATCAAAGGCGCAGGTTCCGTCGGGGTCCGCATCGCAAAGGACGGCGAACTTCCCGGCAAAGATGAAATGGCTGTTGAGTATCTTGAAGGAGAACATTACAGCGTCAGCATCGTCGGCAGCCGCGTGGTCGGTGAAGCCTGCGGATTCTACAGCGGACTTCCGCCGGTGTTTCTGACCATTAACCGCCAGCATGCCGTGGTTGGAGAAGACGGTGTCTTCACCTATCACGGAGGCGAGACGCCGGTACATCCAAAGCGCGAAGAAGAGATCATTGAGGTAGCCAAAAAGACCATCGAACGGCTCGGATGTCAGGGATACGTCGGCATTGACATGATTGTCGGCGAAAAAATCTGGGTGGTTGACGTCAACCCCCGTCCGACGATGAGCCTCATCGGTGTTGCGGGTGTTATCGAAGAGGAGATCGCAGACGTCCTTCTCAAGGCAACCGTTGGCCTTCCTCCGGAATGCGTCCACTATAACGGGAAAACCGCAACGTTCGACGAAACCGGCGGAGTTACCTGTTCATGATCGGCATCGACGTCGGCGGGGCAAACCTCAAAGTGGTGGATGAGGACGGAGTGCACATCCACTACTGCCCGCTCTGGCGCGAGTCAAACCTTGCCGGGATACTCGCAGAGTACCGGGGAGCAGACGCCGCGGTCGTTATGAGCGGCGAACTTGCCGACGGTTTCTTCAACAAAACCGAAGGCATTGCCTACATCGTCCGCGCCGTTCAGCAGACCTTCCCGGACGCCCTCTTCTACGGAACCGACGGGGAGTTCCACACGTCGGCCTGCCCCGAACTTGCCGCGGCAAACTGGCTTGCATCCGTTGACTGTCTGCGCCGGACCTATCCCGACGGGATGATGCTTGACATCGGCAGCACCACCGCAGACATTGTCCCCTTCGCAAAGTTTGAGGAGCTGCAGGGACTGACCGACACACTCCGTCTCCAGCGCGGATACCTCGTGTACACCGGCATGCTTCGGACACCGGTTGCAACACTTGCGAACTCTGCGGTAATCGGCGGTGTTGCAACCCCGTTCTCCACCGAGTACTTTGCCTGCAGCGGCGATGCCCATTATGTGCTCGGCCACATCACGGACGCCGAGTACACCGCCGCAACGCCGGACGGAAAAGAGGTCAGCCGCGAGGCATGCCTCCGGCGCCTGGCGCGGACCGTCTGCGCAGACCTGGAAGAGATAGGCGAGGAGGGTGCAGTAGCCGTTGCCCGGGCATTCTGGGACGCACAGAGAACACTGGTGTGCGATGCCGTCGCAAAAGCGGTTGCGGATGCCGCCCCGGGCGACATCCTTGTCGGCGGTATCGGCTCCCCTGTGTTTGCCCCGCTCGTCGGCGGAACCGATCTTACTGCGGCGGCTGCTATCCCCGCCCACGCCCTGCCCCCCTTCGCGGTAAAGGAACTCGCAGAAACCCGTGCGCAATGAACATCCCGTGGACGGCTGCCTTACTTGCAGGTTCACTCCTGCTTACTGCTGTCTGCTGGTTTCTGGGCATCCCGTTTTTCTTTTTGTTTCTGCTCTTTCCGCTGTTTCTGGCGGGCACGGGACGTTCCCGCCCCGTCCGGCGGTGCCCGGTATGCGGATGGGAAACCCGAGGCAGCGAAAACTTCTGCCCCTGCTGCGGCGCCCGACTTGAGTCCCATGGGTCTGCCGATGAGGGAGAAAAGTGAAAACGGCAGGGGAAACCCGTAGAAGAAGTTGATTTTTGGAACCGGCAGATCGGAGAGCGCATACTTTCTCACCGATCCCCGGTCAATGTCAATGCCCATGGCATTGATGATCTCTGCGGTATGGGAGAACGTGTTTACGAGCGAGAGGGCAATTGCAAGGTCCACAACCGCGGATCCGATTCTGGTGTCCGGATAAAACGGTTCGTCCGCATACAGCAGTTTTCCGCAGTTGCGGCAGTGGGATCTCCGCACAAACACGCTGATCTTTTTTTCTCCCTCCGGGGTATGGAGAGTTGCATAGATCTTCTCCTTCGTGTCGTAGGGCGCGGCAGCTCCTCCGCAGTACGGGCATGATCCGGTCTGGGCAAACAGTGCTTTGTCAATGGATGCAATACCGCAGACGATGGTGTCGGTAAGCATCGGGGGTATCTTTACCGGCTGGCGGGACACGAGTGATCAGTGAACTATTCGGTGTTCAAACCATATCACTTCTCGGGTTCTTCGGGCGTTGCACCTTTGATTCCTGAGGTGTTGCCCATAAAGTCCTGATA
>DALTYF010000241.1 GCA_029986195.1 Methanocorpusculum sp.
CTCGGCTACCAGTACCCCTACGACGTCTATCGCGAAATCTCCATGCAGAACTCCGACTTCGGCGGCATGGAAAACACCGGCAACACCACCATTATCCAGAGCCGCATCATGCCGGGCCCCGAAATCACCGACTCCACCTACGAATACATGATCGGCGTCAAACAGCACGAGTTCTACCACAACCTCAACGGATCCAGCGTCACCGGAGATACCCCGTTTGCCATCTGGCTCAACGAAGCCGTCACCGTCATGATCGAAGACGACTATCTCTCCTTCCTTTTCGGCGCAGACTACATCCGGCTCCAGAACATCCTCCAGCTCTACACCCCCGGCACCTTCTCCCTCGATACCGGAGCCGCAGCCATGCCCATCCAGCCCGAAGGCTTCAACGACCCGAACGATCTCATCACCTCCGTCACCTACGTCAAAGCCCCCGAGTTCACCCGCATGATCCAGACCATCCTCGGCAAACGTGCCTTTGCCTGGGCACTGGATCTCTACCACCGCAGGTTCGCCGACAGCAACGCCTCCCCCCGTGACTGGCTCGAAACCATGGGTGACATCGGCAGAATCGACTTCTCCACCATGGCAGGCCGCTGGCTCACCCAGACCGGCTATCCCGCCATCACCGCAACCGCCGCCTGCAACCCTGACGAAGAAACAGCCGAAATCACCGTAGACCAGACCGGATTCGACGGACAGAACCCCTGGATATTCCCCCTCGCAGGGACACTCCTCACCGACAAAGGTGCGGTTGTCGCCGAATTCCTCGAAAAAATCGACGGACCGTACCAGACCTTCTCCGTCCCCTGCGCGGGAGCATTCGCCGTAGCTGTCTGGAACCCCGGTCACGCCGCTTACATCCGCATCAACAGTACCGCCTCCGACGACGAACTCTATCTCCAGCTCAAACATGACACCGATACCATCAGCCGGTTCCTCGCCTACCAGACCCTCGTTGACCGTGAGATGAACAAACTCTGCCAAAACCCCGCAGCAGATCCGGACCCGCGGCTCATCAGCTGGTATGCAGGTACCCTTACCGACAACACCAAAATGCAAAGTACCGGCGCACTCTCCCTTACCCTCTTTGAGTACGCAAGCGACCCCGCCTACTCCTACCGCTACACCGAACTCCACACAGCAAAACAGAAGATCATCAGGGCCGTATCCGACACTCTTGGCAAACAGCGTCTCAATGCCCTCTACGCCGCCTACAACATCTCCGAACGTCCCACCACCGCACCCGCAGAACTCGCCCACATCTTCAAAACCCGGGCCGTCAAAAACCTCATCCTCATCCACCTTGCGGCCTTCGATACCCCTGACATCCACGCAGTACTCAAAACCGCATACGAAACCGCAACCAACGCCACCGACCGGATGGCTGCCTTCACCCTCTACCTTTCCGACACCGCACCTGATCGGATCAGCCTCCTTGACACCGAGCTTGCCCGTGCAAAAACCGATCCTGTCGCCTGGGAAAACTTCCTCGCCGCAACCCCCGCCGCATCCTCATCTCCCGACACCGTTACCTACCTCAGACGCATTGAACAGAGCGGAAACTTCCATATCGAGCAGGCAGGCGAAAGCAGATCCCTCTACCTCCGGTTCGCTGCAAACCGCAAACTTTCCCTGGAAACAGACACTGGCCGTGCCTTCCTCTCCTCCTCCCTCATCACCCTTGCCCGCGTCAACGAATACATCTCAACCGGCATCCTCTCCGTCATCCGCACCGCCCGCCGCATCATCGAAAAAAGCCCCAAAGCCAAAGAAGCATACAACCAGACACACCACAGCGAATAATCCGCCCGGAACACTCCCGCCAACTTTCGCACCCCCACTATCATAATAAGAATAATAATAATAAGAATAATAAGAACCGATCATCCCATATAAATATGCAGGGGCGCACCGCCCCTGAAAACCTCATTTTTTTATTCGCGTTAAATCCTGCCAATTTTGAATTTACGAACGATAATCTTGTAAAATTGAAATTTATTGGGAAATAGCTTGCAGAATGCCAATTTGGACAAATAAAGTTCATAGAAGTCATTTTTAACAATTTTGCTGGTTTTTCCTCATCAGGTATCTTTA
>DALTYF010000021.1 GCA_029986195.1 Methanocorpusculum sp.
ATTACTATACGTGGTCTGGTACCGCATCTGTTGCGTCCGGTCAGACCACTCCGGTCTTTGCAAGTATGACTCATAAGTCCCATCCGGCTCCAACCAATGTGCCAACCTATGTACCAAACCCGGTTGGCGGTTCTGGTGATCTCTACATCACCTCTGACCCCAGTCTTGCGGATGTCTATGTGGATAATGCCTACAAAGGACTTACTCCGATTACGATCACTGCTGACGGCGGCTATCACACGGTGCGGATTGAATCGTCCGGCTACTCCGGCTGGTCGGATTCCGTCTTTTGTTACCGCAGATCAGACTGCAACGGTGTATGCGTCATTAACGCCCAACCCAAGCCCGACCAAATCCCCGGCGCCGCTGATGGGTCTTCTTGGTCTCGCAGGTGCAGCGCTTCTGGCCGTCCGCAGAATTGTCTGAGTGTGTCCATTGGGACATACGTCACTTTTTTTGTTTTTTTCTTTTGCATGTGGAATTTTTTTGAAAATATATTTTTTTTATCGGCCGCGGGTGATGTTACGAAATGAGTTCGTAGGTTTTTTTCTGTGTGTTCCGTGGTTCCCTCAAGGAAAACCAAAGAGAAAGACTTCCAAATACAGTTTCCAGAAAAAACCTACGAACTCATTTCGTACCAGCATTCATGAGACAATTTGCAAAAAAAAGGTTGTACCCGAGAGGGGTGGGTACATGCTACAACCCTTAGGACACGGTTAGATGTAGGGGTTGCGCAGGGGTTTGAGTGCCGCGTGCTCCGCGTGGGCGCGGTGCTCGATGTACTTCTGGTTCTTCGTGATCTTCTCGGTTGCGAGCTTTGTCACGAGTTCCAGACCCGGCTTGACGCCGTCCATCGACTCTGCAATGATCCAGCCTGCCTCAACTGCTTTGTTGAAGGCTGCCTCTCCTGCTGCGGAGCGGACAAAGACCGTGGACCATCCGTCCGGAGTCCCGACGGAACCGGTCGAAATATCTGCAAAGTTTGCAACGTAGTCAAGACATACGTGGCATCCCGGCTGCTCGTACTTGTGGGTAACCTTCAGCGGGATCTGTGCGTTCACACCGCGCTCGGTGTACACAGAGAACTTGCCCTTTCCAATGTCCATCTTGGTGGCATTGTCGATCTTCGTTGCACAGTGGTCCTCAACCATCTGGTAAAGACCCTGGTACGGGAAGTTCTCCATACAGAAGATACCGAGAGCAAGAGCGATCTTGTCCGGAACGTCACGCATACCGATCGGGTAGAGCTGTGCTTTTCTGACTGCCTGAATCTGACAGGGAGTACCGACGATACCGATCTTGTCAAGACCGTAGCTGCGGGTTGCCTCCTTGATCAGAGCCATGTTCGGAGAGATCGAGTATTTCGTACCACGTGCTGCGAGAAGCTCGTCAACGGTGGTGGCGATCATCGGCTCGGGCTTGTATGCCTCTTCTCCGGGTCCAGCGACGATTGCTCCGTCAATAATGCCTGTCTCAAGTGCGTAGGCAAACATTGCGGTGACGATTCCTCCGTCCTGGGACTTTGCGAGAATGTCTTCACAGCCGGCTTTGGCTTTGTAGACTGCCTTGTATTGTCCAAGATATTCCATTTTTTTCGCCTCCAGCCTTTATGGTTTCATAACCTCTCCAATGAGGTTCGTAATCGATTCATACTGTCCGCAGACATCGAAGCTGAAGAAGTTCCGCGGGCACTGTGCATAGCAGGCGCCGCACTTGATACACAGATCACGCTCGACCTGTGGTCTGCCGTACTGCATCGTGATTGCACGAACCGGGCACGCTGCCGCACAGCTGCCGCATCCGCAGCAGAGGCCCTGGTTGATGACTTCGGTCATCAGGTCGCATCCGCATGCCTCGGTTCCTGCTGCTGCAAGGTTCATCAGCGGGGTAAGGTATGCAGTTGCGAGTGCTTTCTGCTCATCGTTGCCTTTCAGAAGCAGGTATGCCATCAGGCACACATTGCGGATCTGCTGCGGGGTCGGGGCACATGCGGGGATGTACACATCGACCTTGATCAGGTCGCCGATTGGCAGGAATGCCTCGTGCTGGGGCTGGTTCTGCTGGCCACCGCGGCAGAAGCGCGTGGTGTTGCCGTAACATGCACAGCCGCCGAGAGCAACAACAATCTTTGCTCTCTCACGGGTTTCCAGAATCTCTTCCATTGAGCACTCGTCGTTTAAACAGACGGAACCCTCGACCAGTGCGACATCCATCTCCGGGATGTGGCGCACATCGGCGAGCGTCAGGCAGTAGACGAGGTCAGCGTATTTGTCAAGGATAGTAAGTAATCCTTCGTAGTTATCTGCAAGGGACACGAGACATCCGGTACATCCGCTCATGTGTACATGTCCTACAGTAATCTTGTCAGCCACTGGCTTCTCCTCCTTTGGTTTTTGAATAATTGGCTTTTGTTCGACCTTCATGTCAGCCGGCTTTGCCTTAGTAACAGGCGCTTCATGCTTTGCTGACACAGGTTCTTCCTGTTTACTGGCAACAGGCTCCTGTTTACTGGCAACAGGCTTTTCGTCCTGCGTTCCCTCGCTGACATCGCCTTTTCCGAACAGTAAGCTTTTGAATTTATCGAATAATCCCATTTTAGCTTCCTATTTCTTTTAAGATGACGTTTACAGTTTTGGGAATGGCCCCTTGTACTTCCGGACTCAGCTCAAGAGCGAAGTCTTCGCTGTCCGGTGCGGGTATATAGGCGGGCTGGCAACCGAGAATAATAATATCCATCTTTCCCTTCAGTCTGCCGATTGGATCCAGCAGGTTTCCGGAATGGGCATCCATGTAACGCTCCTGCCTGCCTTCCGGCAAAAGATCGGCGGGGATCTTTGTCAGGTCCCCGGGTTTTCCCCCGAAGTCCATACAGTCCACAATGATCAGCTTCTTCGTCTCTTCCGGATCGATCATCGAAAAAACCAGATGCGGGCCGCCAAGACCCACATCCATAGCTTTTACATTGTCGGGAAGTTCATACTCGGAAAGTGCTCTGATTACTGCGGGACCAAATCCGTCGTCGCCAAACAGTTCGTTACCGACACCGGCGATTATTACTTCTGGAAACAGTCCTTCCATGTATATACTCACTCAAGGAGCTTCTGTGCCACAAGCCGGTTGTCTTCATCCAGTACAATCATGTGGGTTGCACAGGATACACAGGGGTCATATGCACGGACAATGACTTCTGCGAGTTCCCACGGTGCGCCGGTAAGTGCACGGCTGCAGGTCGGGAAGTTCCAGGTAGTCGGAACGAGCATAGAGAACCACTCGACTTTGCCGTTGCGGACCTTTGCGAGGTGAACGTCTGCGCCGCGCGGTGCTTCGTTTGCTGCCCATCCGATGGTTCCGTCACCCTGCGGAATGACGTCTGCAACGACGCTTCCGGAGGTGTTGAGTGCATCTGCTGCCTCAATCATCTTGTAGACGGAGTCCATGTATTCCATTTCACGTGCAATGTTGAGACCAATGGCTCCCTTGCGGTCGTAGTTTCTGTACATTGCAAGACGGGCACGCGGTCCGACCTCGACGGGCTGCCCGTCGTAAAGTGGGACACCGGTGCATGCCTGCATCTGTGGCCAGGCCTTTGCACCTGCTTTGGTGGTTCCGCCAATCGGATAGTTGGGATCGTCCATGGTGATCTCTTCTTCGCCCATGTACCAGTCCCAGGGTCTGACTTCAAGCCAGCGTGCCGGGTCCCAGGTCGGGTGCTCATCAAGAGAAGAGCTTCCGTAGCACGGGTCGGTTGCCATGTATCCCTGCTGGTGGAAACCAAGGTCCTTCGGGATTGCAACTTCGCGACCGCACATCTCTGCCCAGTCACGTTTTGCATAGTTCTCGAAGACTGCAATCATGAACTCCATCTGCTCGCGTGCGAGCGGGAGTGCCTGCTTTGCAAGGTCATAGATCTTGGTTCTTGCACGCGGAGTGATATTCTTGTACATACCACCAACACGCGGGTTGGACGGGTGTACTGCTTCTCCGCCTGCGATCTCGCCAATGGTCTGGCCGATCATACGCAGAGTCTGGATACGCTTTGCGACGGATCTGACTGGTTCTTCGGGGTAGAACGGATTAATCTTCGAATCAGTGCCCGGCAGGTACATATCCGGCAGTGCAAGAATGTCATGCAGTGCGTGGGAGTGCAGTCTGTTTGCACACTGGAGAATTATACGCAGAAGATATGCGTCGTCTGGGATCTCTACACCCATCGATGCTTCCATTGCCTCTGTTGCGGCAAGCGTGTGGGCAATCGGACAGATACCACACACACGGGAAGCGATCTTGGGAACCTGCTCATAGGTCTTACCGATGGCAAGCTTCTCTACTCCACGAACCGGCGTGATGGAAAGCCAGTCTCCGCGCTCAATGATTCCTTCATCGTTTACTTTTAAAACGAGCTTGGAGTGACCCTCATGTCTGGTGGTCGGGGAAATTTCTACTACTTTCGACAATGTTATCGCCTCATCCTAAATATTTAGGTTGTTCGATCAGCTATACAGGAAAATTACCATTGTCCTTTTGGGTTAATGACACGTACCGAAGTACGCTATCTTAACTTTCTTGCCTAGGATTTATTAAAGATTTCCTCTCATTCTGACAGAGAATAATCCGGCTGTTTTCGGTGTGTTTCCAAAAGGTCTTACTCGGCTCTGATGAAATGATCGGAAGTGCTACTTGTTTGTATTATTGTAATACTTGTACGGAATAAACGTTAATTTTGCCTTCGTTTTTTGAAGAACACGTTGTATTTTTTTGGCACAATCGGGAATTATTTATGCGCTCCGGGAAATTCCGAAAATTATTCAGATAATCTTCATTAAACCCGGGAAAAAAGTGTATGGGATGTATTATACATTCAGTTCTTCGCGCAGTTCGGCGAGCGTCGCTTTCCGCTCCGCATAGGCATCATGCTGATGAATACTTTCCTCATTCGTCTGGCGGATCGTAATGTGGGTATCGCCCGGGAGGTATGTAAAGGTGTTTACGACCTGACGTGCCATTTCACGGACACAGTCCTCCACAAACCGTGCATTCTTGTGTGCCGCCATAACAACATAGCTCTCGTCTCCGCGTTTGAGAAGCTCGTAGATCTTTGCACTCATGGACTCCTTAAGGACGTTGACGATCTGTTCCAGCGGAACAACAATGTCGTCATCGGTCTCCACGCAGAGGAATCCGCGGCCGCGCTGGTTGTGGCTTGCCATCGGGACTTCCTTGAAGAATGCGTCAATCTTGTCCTCGGGGATCTCAAGCTCCTGCATCACATGCATTGCATGATCCTTCATGATGTTCTGGGCGCACGGGCATGCGGTAATACCGGTGACTTCTGCTCCCACACTCTTGCGGACGATTGGTTCGCCTTTGGTTCTCTGGGCAATTGCATGGGCATAGACGTTGACAACTTCCTGACAGGAAGTCTTTGAGACCGGCGTGTCGCGGTTGATCATATAGAAACTGCGCATGAACACTTCGGTCCTGTCTGCATACTCATGATGATCAAGCAGTTTTCGGGAGACGATACCACACACATCTTCAATACCACGGACGTCGCCGGAGGTTGCCTGCTGCAGCACCTCGTCGATGACCTCAAAGTTGCGGGAAAGGTTTGCGCCTTTCAGGCTGCTGGGGAGATCGACAAAGACATCGAAGTCGGAGATGAATATTGCCGGGCGTGTTTTGCCGGGCCTTCCCACTTCAACGAGCTTCTTGACATTTTTCACACCGACACGGGTCAGGCTGATTCGTACGTCAGGAGCAGTGGACTGCACATCTGGTAATGACATTATACTGTATCCTTCGTTATTCTGCTCAACATTTCACAGGAGAAACCGGCAGGGTAACGTGCATCTATGTGTATTACCCCAACAGTATATAATTTTATATCCCCCCGTGCCTATCTATCACTGACACGTATGCTGAAAAAATATTATGACGCTGACGTTGACTGGTCGCTGATTGCCGGAAAAACGGTGGCAGTACTCGGCTACGGTTCGCAGGGACGCGCCCAGGCGGCAAATCTGCAGGACAGCGGCCTTGCGGTGATCGTGGGTGTCCGTCCCGGACGGAGTTTTGAGGCGGCAAGCCATGACGGATTTCCTACGATGCCGGTTGCGGATGCCGTTCGCAAAGCGGACATTCTTGCAATGCTGGTGCCGGACGAATCAGCTGCGGAGATCTTCCGCCGCGATATGCTGCCCTGGCTGCATGACGGTCAGACACTTGTGTTTGCCCACGGTTTCAACATTCATTACGGACAGATCGTTCCCCCGCCGAATGTGGATGTGGTGATGGTGGCGCCGAAAGGTGTCGGCCCGCAGGTCAGACGACTCTACCTCGAAGACTCCGGTGTTGCCTCGCTTGTTGCCGTGCATCAGGATGTGACCGGTTCTGCAAAGCAGACGGCTCTTGCCTTTGCGAAAGGCATCGGTTCCGCCCGCTCCGTTATCATGGAATCAACCTTTGCGGATGAGACCGAGACGGATCTGTTCGGCGAACAGACAGTGATCTGCGGCGGTGTGGTGAATCTGATGAAAGCGGCATACGAGACACTGGTCGCGGCAGGATACGAACCGGAGATGGCATACTACGAGTGCATGCATGAGCTGAAGCTGGTCGTTGACCTTCTCTATGAAGGAGGATTTACGAAGATGCACGACTCGGTGTCGAAGACCGCCGGATACGGCGGCCTGACCCGCGGTCCGCGGGTGGTCGGCCCAAAGACCCGTGCTGCGATGCAGGAAATCCTTGCCGAGATCCAGTCCGGCGCGTTCGCCCGCGAGTGGCTCTTGGAAAACCAGGTGAACCGTCCGCAGTATACGGCGCTGGTGCGGCGGGAAAAAGAGTCGGAGCTTGAACAGGTCGGCAGTGAAGTCCGGCGGATCATCTCCGGTGAAAAATAATTTTTTATTTTTTTATTTCTGATTCTTCTGCATCCGTCAGCATCACGCAGAAGCCGTGCCCTGCTGCGATGAACTTCGGTGAAATTTTTTTCAGCGCATATTTCAGTTCGTGCAGTTTGTTTTCGTTCGGGACGCGATCCAGACCAATCCCGTCCACCTCATCACTCCAGCGGCTGGAGATGGTTTTCCCGGCGGCGCATCCAAACCGCAGCATCAGATCACTGCTGAAGAAAATGTTTCGTGTCTCCTCGTAAAAGATCAGACCGTTTTGCAGATGCACCTCGGACGGATACTCAGCACATCGCAGGGAAAATCCCGCGCCCTGCACCACACCGCCGCCGTTTTTCGCGAGAAGCGATCCGGGATAACCGAACCCCGCAAGTTCGCGGGCGGCAAGCGCGGAACAGACCACCGTTACCTCCGGGTATGCCTCGCGGAACACGGCAAGACCGCCGCACTCATCAGATTCCATGTGGGAGACCAGAATATATCCGAGCTTTCTTCCGTTCAGAATCGTTTGGATCTCCGGCAGAATTTTTTCTGCCTGCTGCATCGTTCCGGTTGCGGCGAGGATCGGATCTTTGGCATCCAGCAGATACTGATGAATCGTGAAGTTCATTTGCGGAAGTGTAATCGTGAACTGGTAGAGATCAGGATAAATCTGTATCATAATCCGTTTGCCAAAATATCCGGGACATCCGTGATGGTGTCAGATATCCCGTCCAGAATATCCTGCAAAGTCTCTGCTTTTCTGAGAACCGCCATCGTTGCCGCATGCGGCTCAGCATAAATTCCGGGAAAGAAGTACTCCCCGTATCCGGACCGGTTCGGATATGCGAGCTTCGGCTCGTCAAGAGAAAACTCTGCATGTTTTCCGTTGGTGTTCCCCCGTGCATCCAGATAAATCCACCGTCCTGCGAGAAATACCGCATTGAAACAGTGCAGACAGTATCCCTCTGAATCGTCATCGGCAAGCGTTATCCGCTGATAGCAGAATCCCGCGGGAATTCCTGCCGAACGCAGCAGGGCTGCAAGAAGAAGTGCTTTTGTGTGACAGATTCCTGTTTTGCAGATGAGCACCTCTGATGCGGTTGCCGGAACAACATCTGCGCCGATATCAAAGGAGTGCGGAATAGTATCCCGCACAAATCCGTAGGCTCTCCGGACGTTCTCTGTATCATCTGTTTTCGCGGAAAACAGTCTCGCCGCGCACTCCCGGACCTCCGGAGTTCGAATCAACGTATACGGTTTCTGCAAGAAACGCCGAGAGATCCATTCAGTCCCGCCCCGGGGGAAGAACTTCCAGCCAGTAGCCGTCCGGATCAGTGATGAAGTAGATACCCATATCCTCATTGATGAACGCAACACAGCCCATTGCTTTGTGTTTTGCAAGAAGCCCCTTCATAATCGTCCGTGGAAAACGCCAGATGGAACTCGTTGTCGCCGAGATCATACGGTTCTGTCCGGTCCCGCAGCCAGGTCAGCTCCAGTTTGTGGCCGGACGACCCGTCGCCCAGATACACAATAATAAACGCTCCGGACTCCGGTGCAATGCGGCCTACCTCGAAAAGACCGAGCGCATCTGCATAAAACTTCATTGACCGTTCCAGATCAAAGACGTTGATATTGTTGTGCAGCATCGAAAATTTCATGAGAATCTGTTGGCGCGGACATCATATCTACCCATATCCTCGAACCCCACTAGTTTATTATGAACTCTGCCGGATAACTTAACCAGCAATCAACCACATGACGCAGGATATCCAAAAAACCCTGGAAGCGTTCTTCCACCATCAGACATTCCGGCCCAATCAGGAGGAGATCATCCGCGACGTAGTCTCCGGCCGGGATGTTCTGGCTGTCATGGCAACCGGCGGCGGGAAATCCCTCTGCTACCAGCTGCCGGCCATGATGCTGGACGGCATGACGGTTGTCATCTCTCCCCTGATTGCGCTCATGAAGGATCAGGTGGATGCCCTTTCGGGGCAGGGTGTCCGGGTGGAAACGCTCAACAGCACGCAGACGTACGACGAACGGATACGGGTTGAAAAGGAGATTGCCGCAGGAACCGTTCGCATCCTCTACGTCTCACCGGAGCGTGCGGTAACCCCTGTATTTGCCGCAACACTTTCCCGCTGCCGGGTTGCACTTTTTGCGGTGGATGAAGCCCATTGTATTTCCATGTGGGGGCACCAGTTCCGGCCCGAGTACCGGGAGATCAAAATGCTCCGGTAAAAGTTTCCCGCTGTACCGGT
>DALTYF010000022.1 GCA_029986195.1 Methanocorpusculum sp.
TTGACGCTGCGGCCGTCAATGTACATCTCACCCCTGGTCGGGACATCCAGACACCCGATCATGTTCATAAGGGTGGACTTTCCCGAACCGGACGGACCCATGATGGCCACGAACTCACCCGGCATCACCGAAAATGTGACGCCGTTTAAGGCATGTACATCGCCTGCCGGCATATGATATACTTTATAGACATCCCGCAGCTCGACCACGGGAGTTTCCTGATCGGTCATTGAGTACTGATTGCGGCTCAAAGTATTTAACATATTGTAAAGTTTTAGCTACATTTACAAAAAAAGATTAGTCGGAGGCAAGCGCATCAACCGGATTCAGGTTGGCTGCCTTCCATGCGGGATAGAGTCCCGAGAGGAGGCAGACGATGACACCTATCAGAATGCCATAGGGGACATACAGCAGAACGGACGGACTGAGGATCAGGGAAATGTTTCCCAGCATCAGACTGATCACAACCGCGGCAGCGATCAGACTGAGAACCCCGCCGATCACCGCTCCGATAAATCCGATGATCGCCGCCTCATACAGAAACATCTGCAGAATCTGATACCGCAGAGTTCCGATACTGCGGAGAATGCCAATTTCCCGGATGCGTTCGTTCACGCTCATCAGCATCACATTGAAGATGGAGACCGCAGCGACCACGAGCGAGATACCGCCAAGCGCCATAATGAAGACGGAGATCATGCCAATCGACTCCTGCATCGACTCCACAAACTGCCGGGCATCACTGATCATAACGGTGTCGTCCGTCGTCCGGTCGGTACGGCCGTTCATCTTCGCCTCAATTGCGGTGATGACCGGATCAAGATCATCCAGATTGTCCACCGTGATCATTGCCGAGGAGTAGAGACCGTTGGTTTCATGGAACCGTTCATACCAGTCAGTTGTACCGATGATGGCGTTGTCAGTGGAGAACGTAAAGGTCATCGAACCTGAGTTTTCCATGATGCCCACAACCCGTACCGAGATGGTACTGCTGTTGCGCTGGGGAATCTCAATCCTGCTGCCGACCGAAAGGCTGTAGTCGTCGGCAAGCTGGCGGCCGATGAGAACGCCGTTATTGCCGGTCGGAATTTTGCCTTCCTCAACCGTAACCAGATCCGCAATGTCTGCGGCATTCAGTCCGTAGATGGACGCCTGCATCCGTTCATCCGAACCCGCAGGCCGCACCGTGTCCGACCCGGTGTACAATGTGCGGCGGCAGCAGGGTGCATTACCATCAACGTACCGCCGGATACCAATTCAACCCCGGTTCCGACCGGAACCGTCGTCCCGGTTCCTGAAGGACCCGGTCCGGTAATGAACGTGGTGCCGGGCGAATGGGAAGGCGTGCTGGTGAACGATGACGGTACGCAGGTTGAGTACAAGATCGACTGCGCATACGGCGGCTCGGCAAAACTTGAGATCGATGCACGTACAGGCGTTATGGATAAGGAACGAACCTACTACGGCACGTGGACGGAAACAAAAACCGCATCCTACCGTCTCGTGTTCGATGCGGCCGGGACCTATACGTTTGTGATGAACAACGACGGAACCGGCACCCTGACAACACCGGAGGGGAAGACCGTGACACTTCTGCCTGATGCGGACAACGCGGTAATGTATGATCCGGTTGCAGGCGAGTGGGACGGCGTACTTACCAAGAGTGATGGAACACGGGTGGAGTACAAGCTTGAGTTCCTGCGTTCCGATACCGTTGCGATCGAGGTTGAGACCACGGCCCCCTTATCGTATGAGACCGAGGTGAAGTCCTACGGTACCTGGACGAAGACGACGGATAATGTGTACACCATTTCCGTTCCGAATACTGCCGGATATACGATGACACTGTCTTCAAACAGTGCGGCAACGCTTTCGACGCCTGACAACGGTACGGTCAGTCTCGTCCGCGACTACTGAGATGTGCGGAAAGGCGCAATGCCGCTTTGCGGCATGCGGTTTCCGCTGTGTTCATTATTTTTCAGTACCCATTACTTATCCATGAAGTCCTCTCCGTTTCTTGCACCGGTGCCGTTTTACTGGTGCGATCACTGCCATGTTCCGGTCATGGGCAAGCTGTGCGCCTGCGGGGCGAAAACCCGTCCGGTTTCGGTGACGCCGCCGGGCGATGTGCGGCCTGCGTTTGAGCGCGATCGAACCCTTGTGAACCGTTTGTTTACGGAGCAGTTCGGCGTTCCTCTGATTCCGGAGGGGCATCTTGCGCTGCTGAACAAAGTGCCGGATGAGGATCGGATGGAGGAGGTCATTCTCGGCGGTGCGGTGGTTTGTGCGATCCGCTATATTCCTGCCGAGGAGCGGTGGGAGGTGCTGCCCCGTGAGGCTGCGGCACTGGTAGTGCAGCCGACGAAACGGGTGATTCGCGTAACTGATGAAGCGGGGGAGTACATCAAGGAGGGCAAGAGTGTTCTCATGCCGGGTGTGGTGTCGGTGTCGCCGGAGATTGCGATCGGCGACAGCGTGTTTGTGATGGCGGAGAGCGGCGAGTGTGTTGCGGTCGGACGGGCGAAGATGTCATATGCGGAGACGAAAGGCGCGACCCGCGGGCAGCTGGTGCGTACCCGCCGGACGCAGAAGCCGGTGATCGATGCGGCGCCGTCAACATGGGAGGATGCTATCCGGGCGAATAATGCTATTCTGGATCTGTATGAAGGGAAGTCGATTGAGTTTATCCGCGATGTGATTGCGAAAAATCCAGGGATCCAGCCAACGGTTTCCTACTCCGGCGGGAAGGACAGTCTGGTGACGCTGCTGATTACTCTCAAGGCGGTAGGCAGACTGCCGATTATTTTTGCGGATACGGGTCTTGAGTTTCCGGAGACGATTGAGAATGTGCGCAAGGTCCGGGATTTCTACGGGCTTGAACTTATCGAGCGGTCAGGCAATGCAGGGTTCTGGGAAGGGTTTGAGACAAACGGCCCTCCTGCGGTGGATTTCCGCTGGTGCTGCAAGGCATGCAAGCTGATGCCGGTAAAAGAACTTATTGAGGAGACATGGGGTGAGGCACTGTCGCTTATCGGGCAGCGGAAGTATGAGTCGGCGAAGCGGATGCAGAGCCCCAGAGTGTGGCGGAACAAAAATGTTCCCTGTCAGTTGTCGGCTGCACCGATTCAGCACTGGACGGCGATGCATGACTGGCTGTATCTGTTCCGGGAGAAGGCGCCGTATAACCCGCTGTATGAGCTGGGACTTGACCGTATCGGCTGCTTTATGTGTCCGTCGTCGGATATTTCGTGCATGAAGGATATTGCGGCGATGTATCCGGAGATGTGGAGCGCGTGGGGGGCGAAACTTGCGGACTGGGGCAGCCGGAACAACAGGACGCCTGAGTGGGCGTCGAAAGGTCTGTGGCGCGTGCGCGAGTCGGCGGAGGAGGACGGGGATTATGACAGCCACTTCTAAGATTGCGGTGATCGATTACGGTCTGGGAAATCTCCGGAGCGTGGTGCGGGGTCTGGAGGCTGCGGGCTGCTGCCCGGTGGTTACGGCGGATCCGGAGCTGATCGCATCCGCCGACGGAATTGTGCTGCCGGGCGTGGGAGCGTTTGCAGAGGGAATGGAGAAGCTTGCGCCGGTCCGCCGGGTTGTGGAGGCGGCGGTCCGGGAAAAGCCGCTGCTCGGTATCTGCCTTGGGATGCAGATGCTGCTTGAACGAAGCGAGGAGCACGGGATGCATGAGGGGCTCGGGATGATTCCCGGATCGGTGCGGCGCTTTCCCCGCATGCCCGGGCTGAAGGTTCCGCAGATGGGATGGAATACGATCACGCCGTCGGATCATCCGCTGTTTGCGGATGTTGCGGACGGGACGTTTGTGTATTTTGTGCACTCCTATTATGCGGATACGACTGCGGAATGTACGATTGCGAGGACTGAGTACATTGTGCCGTATGCATCGGCAGTTGCACGCGGAAATGCCATGGGCGTGCAGTTCCATCCGGAGAAGAGCGGGCCTGCGGGTCTGGGGATTCTGCGAAACTTTGTCGCGATGACCGAGTGAGATTTGATTGCTCTCCGCACAGTATTTCCAATATTACGCAGATTCTGCGAAACTTTGTCGCGATGACCGAGTGAGATGGAAGAAAAAAATTACAAAAACTATTTTTCAAAAAAAAAAAATAATTCACCGCTGTGCCCAGGCACCTTCTGATCCGTCGCGGTACAGACTTACCACCTCGCCGATCACGATGATCGCCGGAGGCTTCACCCCGACGCGGCCTGCAACCTCACCGATGTCTGCGAGCGTTGCACACGTCACCCGCTGATCCTTCCGAAACCCGCGCTCGATCACTGCAATCTTGGTTTCTGGTGCCTTGCCGTTTTCGATCAGAAGTTCCGCGATGACCGGGAGATTTTTGACGCCCATAAAGATTACAATCGTCCCGGGGCTTCCTGCAAGCCACTTCCAGTCAATGGAGGAAACCTCCTTTTCGGGATCCTCGTGACCGGTGACAAACGTCACCTGACTTGCCCACGAGCGGTGCGTCACCGGAATACCGACGCACTCGGGAACTGCAATCCCGCTCGTCACCCCGGGCACCACCTCAACGGCAATACCGTGCTCGCGGAGCGTCTCCATCTCCTCACCGCCGCGACCGAACATAAACGGATCGCCGCCCTTCAGCCGCACAACCGTTCCCCCGGTCTTTGCCTTTGCAACCAGCAGCGCTTCAATATCCGCCTGCTTCATCGTGTGACATCCGCCGTACTTGCCGACATCAATCTTCTCAGCCGCCGCCGGAAGCGTGGATAACACCTCTTCGCCCGGCAGCTGATCATACAGAATCACATCCGCCGAATCGATAACCTCACGTGCCTTTGCCGTCAGAAGTCCGAGGCCTCCCGGCCCGGACCCCACTAAATACACTTTACCTGTCATGATTTCAACCCGAGGGCAGTCCTTGCCTCCTCAATAAGTTCGGACGCAATTTCGCGGAACTGTATGCCGATCTCCGTTGCCTCCTCAAAGCTTGTGACCGTCTCCACGATCCGGTCGCTGCGGGTGCCGTCCAGCGACAAAACCTCCGCGATCAGGTGACCGTTGCGGCAGAAAATGCCCTGCGGCGTAAAACAGCCGCCGCCCACCTGCTCCATTACCCGACGTTCCACTCCCGTATCAAACGCTGTCTGCGGATCATTCAACGGCGCAAACACTTCCCGGAGCTCCGGCGTGTCACGACAGACCACCGCAACCGTCCCCTGATTCGGCGACGGCACAAACTGATCCGCCGGCAGCCGCACGCCGTTTACATGATAGCCGAGCCGCACCAGACCGGCCTCCGCAAGCACAATTGCATCGTAGAGACCGTCGTTCAGCTTCGCAAGCCGGGTGTCCACATTGCCCCGCAGCGGTTCAACCCGCACCTGCGGCATGCACTGATAATACCGGAGAAGTTGTGCACGCCGCCGGGTACTTGACGTCCCCACCGAGTAGATCTCCTCCACCGGACGGTTAAACACAAAAAAATCATACGGCGGGTCACGGGGAAGAATCGCCGCCGTGATCAGCCCGTCCGGTCGTTCGGCCGGAATATCCTTCATACTGTGCACCGCCGCATCTATCTCGCCGCGCAGAATCGCATTGTCCAGCTCACGGACAAACACGCCCTGCCCGCCGATCTGATGCAGACCGCGGTCAAGCACCGCATCGCCGGAGGTGGTAATTATCTGCGACCCGGCAGGAACGCCAGCTTCCGTGAGAAGTCCAAGCACATTATTGGTCTGTGCAAGCGCCAGCTTGCTGCCGCGGGTACCGATCCGCACGTTCAGCATTGCCCGTACACCTGCACCAGTTTTGTCATTTCGGATTCCCCGTGGGCAGTTGAGAGGAAGTTCGTCTCAAACTGCGACGGCGGCAGAAACACGCCGGCAGAGAGTGCTTTTTCCCAGAAGGTGCGGAACGCATCCGTGTCGCACTGTTTTGCCTCCGTGTAGTTGCGGGGAGCGGAAGACCGGAAGAAGTACTTGAACATCGATCCCGTCCGCACAAACGTTCCGGACGCCTGCGACGGAACGGACTCCTCAAGTGTCCGTGTTTTTTCCTCCAGTTTCGGGTAGATGTCTTCGTGCGTGTGCAGATACTTGTTCATCGCAATTCCCGCAGCCATCGTTGCCGGGTTTGCGTTGAACGTGCCCGCATTGTACACCGGTCCTGCGGGAGAGATCATCTCCATGATCTCCCGCCGCCCGCCGAACACTCCGATCGGCAGACCGCCGCCCGCAATCTTTCCAAGGGTGGTCAGGTCAGGCCGGATGTCAAACTTCACCTGTGCACCGCCGATACCGAGCCGGTAGCCGGTGATCACTTCATCGAAGATGAGGAGAACATCGTGCGCCGCCGTAATCTCACGGACTGCTTTGAGGTAGCCATCATCGGGGAGGATCGGGCCGATGTTTCCCATCACCGGCTCGATGATGAACGCCGCGATGTTGTCGCTTTTCGACAACAGCGCCTCAAGGGCTTCGGGGTCATTGTAGGGGACCTGCCGCGTGTGCGCCGCAAAGTCGGGAAGCACACCTGCCGAGTCGGGAGTACCGTGTGTCGTTGCGCCGGAACCTGCGGCAATCAGCACCGCATCATGCGCACCGTGGAAACCGCCTTCCACCTTGACGATGTCGGTCTTTCCGGTGAATCCGCGTGCAAGCCGGAGGGCCGCCATTGTGGCCTCCGTCCCGGTTGATACGAACCGGAGCATGTCCATTGACGGATGGTCGCCAATAATCCGCTTTGCAAGATCGATCTCCAGTTCTGTCGGTGTGCCGTACAGCCAGCCGTTGTCCAGCTGCGAGGAGATTGCTGCTTTAATCACCGAGTTGGCGTGTCCGAGGATCAGCGGGCCGTAGCCGAGGCAGCAGTCCACAAGATTCGTGTCTTCGACGGTGGTCAGCACCGCGCCCTTTGCACTCTTCACATAGAAGGGATAAGGCCTGATTGCCCGCACCGGACTGGAGACTCCGCCTGGCAGGAGGGTTTTTGCTTCGTCAAACAGTGTTTCGCTCCTGCTCATGCCAGCCACCTCGCAACGTCCTGCGCATAGTAGGTGATGATCAGATCCGCTCCCGCACGTTTGATGCTGGTCAGGGACTCCAGCACAATCCGTTTTTCATCAATCCATCCGTTTTGTGCTGCGGCTTTGATCATCGAGTATTCGCCTGATACCTGATAGGCGGCGGTGGGAAGACCAAGTTCCTTAACCTGCGCAAGTACGTCCAGGTAAAAGCTTGCAGGTTTGACCATCAGAATGTCTGCACCTTCTTCTTTGTCCAGCAGTGATTCGCGGAGTGCTTCACGGCCGTTTGCGGGGTTCATCTGATAGGTGGACCGGTCGCCGAAGGAGAAGCCGGAGTCCGCTGCTTCCCGGAAGGGGCCGTAGAGGGCGGATGCAAACTTGGTGGAGTAAGACATGATGGGGATGTATTCGTATCCGGCAGCGTCCAGTGCTTCGCGGATGGCCATGACCATGCCGTCCAGCATGCAGGACGGTGCAACCATGTCGGCTCCCGCCGCAGCCTGACTGACGGCGATCTTCTGCATCAGCGCAAGCGATGCGTCGTTGTCCAGGTCCGGGCCGTCGCAGGATTCGTGAATGATGCCGCAGTGGCCGTGATCGGTGTACTCGCAGGCGCAGAGGTCGGTGATTACTACCATGTCGGGGACTGCCGCTTTGATGGCGCGGGTCGCTTCCTGAATGACGCCGTCGGCGGCAAAGGCCGAGCTTGCAACGGCATCCTTGGTTTTCGGGATGCCGAAGAGGATTACGGCTCTGATGCCGTCGGCGGCAAGGTCTTTTGCAACGTCGGCGGCAGCGGAAAGCGGCCAGCGGTACTGGCCGGGCATGGAGGTGATGGGTACTTTTTCTTCTGCCTCTTCCACAAAGAAGAGGGGCATAATAAGATCATTGCGCGTTACTTGGGTTTCGGTAAACAGAGGACGCAGGCTCTGTCTTCTCAGCCGTCTTAATCGTGTTTGAGGAAACATACTTGTTCACCACGGGTAATTGCATCAACCAGTTTCCGGGCTGTTGTGATATCGGTACACTCGGCGCTCGCCCGGATTGAGAGGGTGGCGTCGGCGAGGAGTTTTTTGGTCAGGACACGGGTCAGATCGTCGATCACAGCGAGTGTGCGGGGGTCGGGAGAGTCCAGCTTTCCGAGCGCCTTATCACGTTCTCGTACACGGATTGACTCTGCCCAAGTATAAAGTCCTGCGATCAGATCACCTGCGGCGGTACGGTTGTAGAGCCGGATAAATTCGGGCAGGTACTGTTCGATCAGTTCACCGGCATGGGCGGCTTCGTCTTTGCGGTGTTCCATGTTCTTTTCCGAGACGGACCGCAGGTCGTCGATGGTGAAGAGGTGGACGCCGGGGATGCTGCGGCAGGAGTCTTCGGTGTCGCGGGGCTGGGCGATGTCGATGAGGATCAGTTTTCGCGGGATCGGGTCGAGCGGCCAGAACCGTTCGTTCATAGCGGCGGCAAGCGGTTCTGCGGTAATAATTGCGTGCGGGGCTGCGGTGCAGGAGATGACGACGTCGGATAGGGCGATGCAGGGGTAGAGCTGGTCCATGCGCATGGCACGGCCGCCGCTCTCCCGGGCAAGTTCTACGGCGTGGTTGTAGGTACGGTTGGTGACGTAGATTGCCCGCAGATTTTTTTCTGCGAGTGCCTGGGTGACAAGTTTTCCCATTTCGCCGCCGCCGACAACAAGGATGTTGCGGCCGTCGAGGCTGCCGAGCAGTTCTTCGGCAAGCCGGACAGCGGCTGAGCCGATGGAGACGGCGCCGCGGTTGATGTGGGTTGCGGCACGGATGTCAACGCCTGCGTGGATTGCGGTGTTGATGCAGATGTCGGTGACGGGGTCGGTGGTGCCGCATTCGCTGGCGAGCAGGAGGGCGCGTTTGAGCTGGCCGAGGATCTGGTCTTCGCCGATGATCATGGATTTGGTTCCGGCGGCAATGGCGAGGAGATGGCGCAGGGCGGCGTCTCCTTCGTAGATGGTAAATCCGGTACGTCCGAGGCTGTGGAGGTAGTCGGTGAGTGCGGCTCCGGTGCCGTGCACGAGGATTTCGACACGGTTGCAGGTCTGTAAAAGGATGACTCCTTTGAAGTGCTGCCGGGAATCGGTAA
>DALTYF010000242.1 GCA_029986195.1 Methanocorpusculum sp.
CAAGGAACTCGGCTACAGCTGCGCCCTTCTCTCTTACCCGCCAACCGAAGACCGCCTCTCTGTCATCCCTGATGCCGTCGCTCTTGATCTCATCAGTGATGACGACAGCGACCGTCCGGTTTACACCGCAGCTCTTGCAAACACCAGTACAACCCTGCCGGTCGCTCCCTTCTGGGTCGTGGACACCAGCACCAAAGGCATTCCGGTTGCGGCCTACAACGGCATCATGCCGGAGATTTTTCCCGATGCATCCTTCTGGGCCGGCAGACACTACGCCCCGACCGACGGGAAATATCCGGCACTCAACCTCACGGACACGCTCCTTCTCAAGGAATCCGGCAACCTCACCTTCTCTCCCCGCGACTGGCAGCAGGAAGTCACCGACTACTACACGGACAGCTGGTATCCGAGCGGCATCGCATGGAAAATGCAGGATAAATGGCAGCTCTATCAGCAGTTCGTCGAGGTCGCGGACGTTCCTGCAACACTCTACACCCCGTGGGGAACTGCCGTTCACAATGCCACCGTCCCGTGGCGGCTTGTCTATCAGATAACCGAAATGGACGACGACGCGAAAAAGGACATGACTCCCTACAGTGACGTACGAATCGCCGTCTATTCGTACAACGACCAGACCGGCACTGCGGATCTGATCAAAGTCTTCGGCTGGCAGGGACTCTACGGCGCCGACAAGTATCAGACGGTTGGTCCCTTCTCACCCGGAAACTATGCCGTTGCGGTCTTTGTCAGGAATGCCGGAGTTGACATAACGCTGCAGTATCACGGAAAAGAGCATGCTCCTGTCTATGCCGGAGGCATCTGATGAACCTGAAGATACCGGGGACTTCGAACAAAAAAGAGTCCGGCAATGATCCTGCGGCGGAAAAGTACACATCCGGTCGCAGTTTCCGCAACATCTTTTCGCACAAAAAAGAATCCGGCTCTGCTGAAAAAAAATTCCCCGGCAGAAAAAAAGTTCACCGCACGGGATCTTCGCGGACTCTTCTCGTTCGGAAAAGAAGAACTGTCCCGTGAAGAACAGGAGGAACAGATTGCAAAAAAATTTTCTCTGGGAAATCTTTTTGAAAAAAAATCCGCAGAGAAAAAGATCGTCTTTGCCGAGCCGCCGCGGATTCTTGAACTCCCGCCGTTTGAAACCGCATACGAAGTACTTGACCGCTACTGGCTCACGCCGCCGTACGCCTACACCAATATCTACCGCGACGACGTCTCCCACATTCACTATCAGGTAATTGAGCCGAAGATCAGCGAGAAAGAGTTCATCGTGCTTGAAGAAACCTTTGAGCACCTGCGTTCCATGCTCGTCTACGACACGGTGCGCAAACGCGGCGAGTTCGGTCTTGACCCGATCATGCTCCGCGAGACCATCGCCACCTTCGATCCCGAAATCCCGGAAGATCGTATCGGCGTTCTCATCTACTACCTCAACCGCAACTTCCTCGGCTACAGCCGGCTCGATCCTCTGATGCACGACGAAAAGATCGAAGATATCACCTGTAACGGAGCTGACATTCCGATCTTTTTGTATCACCGCAGATTCGCAAACGTTGAAACCAACTGCTCCTTTGACGCAGTTGAGCTGAACAAGTACGTCCTCAAACTCGCCCAGAAAGCCGACAAACAGCTGTCACTGACAACGCCCTTAATCGCCGCCGCCCTGCAGGACGGCAGCCGTGCGCAGCTGACCTACTCGGACATTATCTCCTCCAAAGGAAGTTCGTTCACCATCCGCAAGTTCAAAGCCGACCCGATGACGCCAGCCGACCTGATTGCGTCCAACACCTACAGTGCGGATCTCATGGCGCACATCTGGCTTGCGGTTGAGAACCGCAAAAGCATGATCATTGCCGGCGGAACCGCGAGCGGCAAGACCTCGACGATGAACGCCGCATCGTTTTTCATTCCTTCGGTCGCCAAGATAGTCTCCATCGAAGACACCCGCGAGATTCAGCTGCCCCATACCAACTGGCTTCCCATGCGAACCCGCGAAAGCGTTGCCAATGCCTCCGGCATGGGCAACATCAGCATGTTCTCGCTCCTGAAAGCCGCCCTCCGGCAGCGGCCGG
>DALTYF010000023.1 GCA_029986195.1 Methanocorpusculum sp.
GCCCGCAGACACGGACCACACATTCACCCCGCCGTCTCCTCCGCCGACCGCCACCACATCCGACCATCCGGAAAACTCCTGAACCGATCCCTTCGGTGCCGCCACCGGCGTCGGGGTTGCGGTAGGCTCCTCGGTTGTCGGAACCGTGGTCGGAAACCTCGGTCGGCGGCGCCGTAGCTGATGTGCCGCCGGAAATTCCCGCAGTCATCGAGGGCCGCCCGAGGGTTACCGTATAGGTCGAGTAGGACGCGTCCCGCAGTGAGTACCGGTTTGCCGGCCGGTCCACCGCAAAGATCGTATAGGTTCCTGCATCCAGCCGCCCGGACGTCTGCCACTTGTAGCTCCAGCGCCCGTTGCTCACGCTCCGTGACACAAACGTGTCCGGATCATCCGTCACCGCGGCGACCGACGGGTTCGACAGCTTCGCACCGGCTGAAGGCAGGTTCGGTCCGGTCACAAACAGATACACCTTGTTCGTTCCGGGAGCAGCCCCGGAAAGCTCCACCGTCGATCCGATCGCATAACCTCCGGAGGATTGTGTCGGCCTTGGCGTTGAGACGGCCGTCGCACTCACCGACCCCCGCGTCACCGACACCGACGTCGTGTCCGAACTTGAACCGTCCGAGACCTTGAAACGGAGGGTCGACGGATCGCCGCCGGACGTTGTCGTGTACTCCACGCGGGCACGGCCCGAGGAGTCCAGCTTCACCGTTGCAGAGCTTGTCGACATGAGGTGCTTCCAGTGGAAATTTTTTCTATATATACGAGGAGTCCAGCTTCACCGTTGCAGAGCTTGTCGACCCTGACACATTCGGCTTCCCGGCAAGAAGTTTCAGGTCAGGCCGGTCGCCCGACGTCAGCGAAAGCGTCACCGTCCCGAGCAGATCACCTCCCGAGATGGAGAGCGCAAAATCATTTCCGGCGATGACACTCGACGTCCCCGACAGACTCAGATCACTTGCCGCCGCCGGGATAAAAACTGCCGCCGC
Source organism: Methanocorpusculum sp. (assembly GCA_029986195.1). Classification (GTDB taxonomy): domain Archaea; phylum Halobacteriota; class Methanomicrobia; order Methanomicrobiales; family Methanocorpusculaceae; genus Methanocorpusculum. The sequence goes on from DALTYF010000023.1 coordinate 990, forward strand.
GACAAGGAGAAGAAGAGAAAGTATCTGATATTGTCTCATTATGAAAAAATAGTGGACGCAAAAGATTATAGTGTTTTGGATCACACCGTGACGTCCACCGCGACCACACCGTACACATACGGCTTGGTAACATCAAACGTCTTCACGCTTGCCGCCCGCGGCAGCATAACCGTGATCGTCCGCTCGTTCGCCGGGTAGATCCGATCGATCTTTGTCACATACGGAATCCCGGCACTGACTACTTCTTCATAGCTTGCCGGCGACCATCCTTTCTCAACCTGATCGGTGTTGTACACAAAGAACGTATAGCGGATATTGTATCCGTCTTTGCGGAGATCGCGGGCTGCAACTGCCTTCATCGTCAACTCAACGTTTCCTGCCTCCTCCGTGGATTTCTTTGCCGTCAGCGTATAGGTGACCCCCGGCGTGTCCGGCAGAATCTTCACCGACTCAAGCGTTGCCGGGGTTTCCGTCGGCGTTGCGGTAGGTGCGGGCGTTTCTCCGCTGCCGTCCGGACTCACGCATCCCGCGGCAAGCACCAGACAACCGAGCAGCAGAACCACTGCGAACAGATGTGAATGTTTCATAGGAAACTATTCAGTGGGAAAACAGATAGAAATTCCGGTAAAAATAGTTAGTTGATCTCAACACCCTTCAGCAGAACCCTGTGCTCCGGAATCACATGTCCCACAACCTTTGCGCCGTCAACCATTGCCAGAATCTTCGCAACGCTTGCCTCGGGCACAATGAATGCAAAGCCCATTCCCATATTGAACGTCCGGTACAGCTCGTTCGTCTCAAGCTCACCCTTTTCTGCAATCCACTGCAAAATCTCCGGAACCGGCATCGGATCAACAATCGCAAACCCGTACTCGCTGATGCGCAGGAAATTTAAGAGACCGCCGCCCGTTACATGGCACATACCGTGCACCTCAGTCGCACGGCAGACGTCCAGCACCTCGGAGTAGATACGGGTAGGTGTTATCAGTGCCGACCCGACCGTCTTTCCGGACGGAAGCTTTGCCGCGTACCCTCCGTTTTCGGTTGCCACTTTGCGTGCGAGGGTGTAGCCGTTTGAGTGAACGCCGGTACTTGCAACACCAATGATCACATCGCCCGGAACAACCGCATCGCCGGTCACCACGCGGTCGCGGTCCTGCACGCCAAGACACGTTCCCGCAAGGTCAAGACCATTGATCATACCTTTCAGCGTTGCCGTCTCGCCGCCGACGATGTTCATGTTTGCAAGCTTTGCGCCCTCGTTCAGACCGATACCGATCTGGATCATCTGCTCGGCGTTGATCCCTTCGGTTGCGATGTAGTCAACGAACGCCACCGGCTCGATGTTCATCACGTACATATCGTTGACGTTCATCGCAATGCAGTCGATGCCGACCGTTGTCCAGTCACCGAGATCATCGGCGACCCGCATCTTCGTCCCGACACCGTCGGTACAGAGGGAGAGGACTTTGGATCCGAAATCGATCAGGCCGGCGAAGTGACCGACACCGCCGAGCATACCGTGCTCGCCGGTTCGTTTGTAGCTCAGCTGGTGAATCAGTGCCTTGACGCCGTCGGCCTCAAGATTGATGTCAACACCTGCGTCCTTGTAGGAATATTTTTTACTCATGCTTCTTCCTCTTCCTCCAGATGGTACTCTTCGTGAATTGCCCGCACGGCTTTTACCCCGTCCGCCTGCTTGACCACGAACGACACGTTCACCTCAGACCCCTGCGAAAGCATCATCACGTTGATGCCGGCAACGCCGAGACCGCGGAAGATACGTCCCAGGGTTCCGTAGGTGCCTGCCATGCCGGCACCAACGACCGAGACAACCGCAACATCGCGGTCGAAGTCGAACTCACGGATGAATCCCTTCTGTTTTACCTCGGCAAGTGCCGTGAGTGCTGCATCCAGCTGTTCCTCGGTGATGATCATGGAGATGGTCATCTCAGACGATCCCTGCGAGATCAGCATTACGTTGACGCCGGCTTCCGCCAGTGTCGTGAATATCTCACCGGCAACGCCGGGCTTGCCTGCCATGATGGCGCCGCCGACTTTGATGAGGCAGCTGTTCTGTATCAATGATATTGCTTTCACGATTCTCTTGTCTGCATGTGGTTCGCGGATAACCACCGTTCCCGGATGATTCGGGTTGAAGGTGTTTTTGACGCGGACCGGGATGTTCTTCTGCATCGCAGGAACCAGTGCCCGCGGATGGATAACCTTTGCGCCGAAGTAGGACATCTCCATCATCTCAAGGAAGGAGATGGAGTTTATCACGCGTGCTTCGGGAATGAGGCGGGGGTCGGTGGTCATGACGCCGTCCACATCGGTCCAGATAAGAATCTCGTCGGCATCGATTCCTGCACCGACGATTGCACCCGAGTAGTCGGAACCGCTGCGGCCGAGTGTGGTGACCGCACCGTCCGCTGCACAGCCCATGTATCCCATGACAACCGGCACCTGTTCGGTGAGGAGTGCGCCGACCCGCGCCTGAATGCGTGCATAGCTTTCGGGAAGTGCCGTTGCGCCGTTGTGGACGCCGTCGGTCAGAATGCCTGCGTCGCATCCGCTCATATAGCAGCTCGGGATGCCGGCCTGCCGGAGTGCGGCGCTGATGATCGGTGCGGACAGCCGCTCACCGAACGAGATGATGTAATCTTTGGACCTTGGGGTGAGTTCACGGAGATTGTGAACGGCGAGCAGGATATTGGAAAGTTTTGTGAGCCGGGAATCGAGGTACTCACCGATCTCCGTCACATAGTCCGGCGCAACCGCTTCCAGCACCTTCATGTGCCGGCTGCGGATCGATGCGATGAACGCGTCAAGGGCGGGTTTCTGTTTGCAGTTGATGACCTCTTCGGCGGTTGCGATCAGCTGATCGGTTACACGGGTCATGGCAGAGACCACTACCGCGATTTCGTTTCCGGCATCACGGGATTCCTTGACGATCTTGACCACATTGGCAATGCATTTTTCATCGCCGACGGATGTTCCTCCAAACTTCATTACGAGTCGCATCGAATTTAGCACCTGTGATAATAATGTGCTATCAGGTGGGCGTTGTGAGGTGATATAAATTGTCCACGCCGGCGGAAAGGAGCGGATGAAAAAAAGAGTTAGTTGGTGTTCTTGCGGTAGATGTTCAGTCCGATCTTGACATCGTGTTCCGGGACAATCGGCTGGTTGCCTTCGGTTGAGGCGATGATGATGGACTTTCCCGAGGAGGAAACCCCGTACTCTTTGGTGATGTCAACTTTAATGGTCAGGATGTTTCCTTCAAGTTTCATTTCAACATTTTTCATATGAATACCTCACAGGGAAATTATATAGTCTTTTCTGCAAACCTTCAAAAAAATATTACCGCCGGGCAGGGCCTGCGTCAGCGAATCCCTGGCGCTGGCCGGTTCCGGCGAGTGTTGTCATATCCTGCGGGCGTGTCAGCATCAGAACCACGTTGACCGCGTGTTCACGGGTCCGCTGTTCCAAAAGCCATGCAAGCTCTGCATCATCTTTTGCTTCGTCCTCGTGGACGAACACCTCGATGATGTGTTTGTTGGTCATCAGCTGCGCCATCATGATGCCCTGCGATGCTTCATGGGCGCAGATTTTGTCCTGATCTTTTCCGCCCGGCATCCCGAGTGCCATGACGATGTCGCATTTTTCCTCCTCGATGAGTTTTTTTGCGGCGACCGGGAGATCCTTTACTCCCGGAACGGTTACGCGCATAATGCGGGCACTCGTGTGCTTCTTCAGTTCATCAACGGCGAACGCGCCCATGTTGGCGCGGGCGAATGTTGTGTCTGCAACACCGATGATCATGAGGACAGAACCTCGACTGCAGCGGCAAGACCGTCACCCTCGAGTTTGTATCCGGCCTTTTTGAATGCCATCTGCACAGCCGCAACGGTTGCGAGAATCTCCGGGGTGTCGATGATGCCCATGTTGCCGATACGGAAGATCTTGCCTTTGAAGCGGTCCTGTCCTCCGGCAAACTCGATGCCCATCTTCTTGCAGGCGCCGCGAATCTGGGAGTCTTCAATACCTGCCGGATAGAAGAAACCGGTAACGGTGTTCGATGCTTTGTGCAGCGCGTCAACCTGCGGCACGGGCGCAAGTCCCCATGCGGCGCCTGCGGCACGGACGGCGGCGGACATTTTGTGGTGGCGTGCAATGCGGTTTTCGAGTCCTTCCTCTTCGATGAGTCTGCATGCCTCGCGGAGTGCGAGGAAGAGCGGCACGGCAGGCGTCGTCGGGGTTTCCATCGGGTTGCCGTCGGCGGACTTCTTTGCCTTCTTTAAGTCAAGGTAGATGGGACGTGTCTCGGAGAGGCGGTCCCAGGCACGCTGTGATACGGATACTGCGGCAAGTCCTGCAGGTGCTGCAAGACACTTCTGGGAGCCGACGATTGTAACATCCGCTCCCCACTTGTCCGCCTCGACAACGTCTCCGCCAATCGATGTAATCGCGTCAAGGATGAAGAGTGCGTCGTACTTGCGTGCGAGTTTTCCGACCTCTTCTGCGGGGTTGAGGATTGCCGCGGAGGTTTCGTTGTGGACAAGGGTGACGACTTCTGCGCCGTTTTCCAGAGCTTCTTTGAGTCCTTCGAGGTTTAACGGGTGTCCCCACTCGGATTCGATCATCACGGACTCACCGTAGATTGCGGCAATCTGGCCGAGCCGTTCACCGAACTTTCCGTTGACCAGGGATGCTACCTTCTTGCCTTTGGCAAAGGAGCCGATTGCGGCTTCCTGTCCTGCGGTTCCCGACCCGGAGAGTACAAGCATATCGTTTTTGGTGCCGAACACCGGTTTTAAGACGCGGACAATATCTGCATAGCAGTCACCGAACTCACGGCTCCGGTGGTTGATTGCCTGTTTTGTCATCGCGTTTCTGACGGACTCCGGCATCGGAACCGGTCCCGGCATCATGAGAAGTGTTTCGTTATACATGGTATCAGGGCTGTTTGTACATATATGTGAAGAGACAATACTTATATGCATGGCAGATGTTGCAGTTATTGCCGGATCGGCATCAGATCAGGCTATTATCGATAAGGTTGTGAATACGCTCGCGCAGTATGCCCTTTCGTACGATATGCAGATTCTCTCCGCCCACCGCGATGCGGAGAAGCTGGACGCCTATGTGAAGGAAAGTGATGCAAAGGTGTTCATCTGCATTGCAGGGATGTCCGCAGCGCTTCCGGGTGTGGTTGCGGCAAGAACCGCAAAGCCGGTGATTGGTGTGCCGGTGTCGGGTAAACTTGCGGGCGGTCTTGATGCTCTGCTCTCTATTGCCCAGATGCCGCGGGGGGTTCCGGTCGCCTGTATGGCGGTTGACGGCGGCGAAAACGCTGCGCATATGGCTCACCGTATTTTATCTCTCCTCCCCTGACTGACATATTCCTCACTTTTTTCTGGAATACTTTTGTCGCAGCAGATCTAATACTGATACATCCATGCCTTCCCCTGACATTCTTGAGCGTGATCGTTCCGGAGTTCCTGTCTCCGTGTACGAACCCGGTTATGATGCCATCTCCCGGCTCATCCGCGAGGCCCAGCGCATCACCGCCGAACTCAACACCGGATATCACGAAGAAGAGGAAGTGCGGTCCATCTTCTCACGGCTGATTGGAACCGGGGTTGACGAAACCTTCGGCCTTCTGCCCCCGTTTCACACCGACTTCGGAAAAAATATCCGGGTGGGCAGACGGGTGTTCATCAACTTTGACTGTATCTTCATGGATCGTGGGGGAATCACTCTCGGCGATGATGTTCTGATAGGCCCGCGGGTGAATCTGATCACCATCAACCATCTGACCGATCCAAACAACCGGCGCACCACCGTCTGTAAACCGATCGTGATCGAAGACAATGTCTGGATTGGGGCCGGTGTCACCGTTCTGCCCGGTATCACCATCGGAAAAAATTCCATTATCGGGGCTGCATCCGTCGTAACAAAAAACGTCCCTCCGAACACCATTATGGTCGGTTCTCCGGCAAAAGCCGTACGTATCATCAAATAACCCAGTACTATTTTTCCTGAATCCCTGTCCGGGTCATCGGGACAGAGATAAAAAAAGAAAATCTGCCGGACGGCAGATTATCCCAGCTTATGCAGTGGTCTCTGTTGCAACCGTTGCGGTTGTGTTCACCGGCGTGGTGTTTGCAGCAACCGTTCCGTTTGCCGTCGGCTCAACGGTCGGCTCTGCTGCATCCTCGACGATGTACTGTGCAATCAGCTCTTTCCACTTCTCGGATGCCATAAGCTCGGGTCAGACCTGCGTTCATCAGTTCGCGGAGTTCGTTGTCGTCCTTGCGGACAGCAACCGCGTAATACTCGCCGGTCTCAATAGCGCCGAGCATTGTGAACTGCGGCTTGCCCTGGATGTAGCTCTCGATGTTTACATCATCGAAGATAACTGCGTCAACAAGTCCCTGCTCAAGGGCAACCATCGACATCGGGAAGGAATCGAACAGCTTGATCTTGCCGTCCTTTACCAGCTGGTTGTACTTCTCCTCACCAAAGAGTCCGCCCTCGTCTTTTGCCTTCTGCATCCACTGGTCTGCGGAACAGCTGCGCTGCACACCGATAACCACAGTGGCATTGGTGAACTGATCCATCGTCACACCAGAACCGGTCTTCACGGCAATACCCTGATTGACCTGCCAGTACGGAATGGTAAAGTTTACCTTCTCTAACCGATCGGGCGTAATGGACATACCGGAGTACACCATGCCAATCTTTCCGGTCTGCAGTGCCGGAATGATTCCGTCCCATGCAACACCCTGAATCTTGACATTGAATCCCTTCTGCTCTGCGATCCACTTCACCGAATCGACATCAAAACCGACGAACTCACTGTTGTCGCCAAGGTATGAAAACGGCGGGTATTCTGCGTCAATACCAACAACATAGGTTTTTTTGCCGTCTTCGGCGGGAGTGTTTACACACCCTGCCATCAGGATGGCAAAAACAAGGCAAAGCCCTGCTACCCCATACAACACTTTTTTTTATCCATCCTATAGTGATGGGAGTTAATCAATATAAATTACTTGCCGCGGGAAAAAGAATTATTTCATATAGAACCAGCAGTGGCAGTGGCCGTCGGTTTCCACATCCTTTTCCGCTTCCCGGCAGGGACAGATATAGAGCTTGTCAACGTCGGGGTTGCCGCTTGGAAGTCTGCACGGACAGTACCGCTTTCCCCGCATCAGCTTGTTGCGGGCAAGTCCCTCAATGACCGAGTCGGCGATGGGCATATTCGGATTCAGTGTCCAGCCTTTCAGTTTTGCAAATTTCTCCGAGTCCGCACGGATCTTCGGGACAAGTGCGGCGATCTCTTCCGGGGATGGAGGGGTGGTCATGGAATCTATTATTTCTCTGGGAGAATATCTGCTTTTGGTTTGGGAACGTTATGTTCTGCTGCCTGCAATCCTGTCCAGATCCTTTTGGATCAGCTTTCGCATGCCGGGTCTGAGGTGATCGATGAAGAGTACTCCCTCATGATGATCCTTCTCGTGCAGAAACGCCCGGGCGGCAATGCCTTTCAGCTCGCACTGGATAACCTCTCCGCTCTCGTCCAGATACCGGACCGTGATTTTTCTCGGGCGCCGTACCGGACGCTGGATGCCGGGAAGGCAGGGACTTCCTTCCATGTCCTCAACCGGCGCACCTTCCGTGAGTACCTCCGGGTTTGCACCCCGGATCACCGTGCCGCCTGCATTGATCACAAACAGCCGGAGCGAGACACCGATCTGCGGTGCGGAAAGACCCACACAATGGTTCGCGGTCATCGTGTCCCACATGTCGGTCAGCACATCCCGTACTTCCTGTGTAATCTCCGGTACGGTCTCTGCCGGTGCTGCAAGAACCGGATCGCCGTACAGCCGTATCTCCCGAATCATGGTATAACTTGTGTGCCGCACACAGCCATACTTTTTTCGTATCGGGGGTGGGCAAACTGTTTTAGTAAAGAATACGAAATAAACTCACATGCAAATCGAGTCCCTCCTCCTGACCGGTCCCGGTGTTGCTGCCGATGCCTACTGCCTCTCGACCTCGGGCCTGCCTGTCTGATCTTTGCAAAATCCTCCGCCGGTTTTGTCGGCTG
>DALTYF010000243.1 GCA_029986195.1 Methanocorpusculum sp.
ACTCCAGGTACAGCCGCACGATAAAAGCTGGCCCGCTTATATTTTCCAGAAAAATTTCAAAAAAAAAATTATTTTCTCTCCTCAAGAAGTCTGCGGATTGCCGCGACCTCTGCGAGGAGTGCACGTACGTCTGCATCGCCGGATACTGCCGCTGCGGGGACTTTTACAGCCGATACATCAACGCCGGTTGCCGCGGCACTCGGTGCACCGCCGCGAACGAAGTCCATGATCATGGCACGCAGCGGTTCGGGTTCTTCAATGCCTTCAATGGCAATCTCAGCCGATCCGTTGCTGCCTGAGTAGCCGGCGGTCTGGATTTTGAGGTTGGAGATGCCGAACATGCGCATGACGGGACCCTGAACAATGTCAACGTTGGTGATTCTGTTGTAGGGGACGATGCCGGTTTTGCGGAACCAGACACCGCGTTTCCAGGTCATTTCGGTTGCATTGAGATGATACACGACGGACTTGTAGTAGAGTACCGTCCAGAGAAGGACGAACAGCAGACAGACGACAAGGACGGCAACGATCGCAAGAACGACCGGCTGCGGAATTCCTATTTCGCCGATGAAAACTGCCCATCCGAAACAGGCAGCCCAGATAATGGCAACTACCACCATGGTATAAATGGCAAGGTACGGCTTGTATTTCAGGGCCGGTTTAAAATCTTCACCAAGTGAGATCATTGTCAGGTAACTTTCCACTGTGATGAGAAAAACTTTCTTGCCGGAACGGGGCAGCGGGTACGATACAGAAGACGGGGGCAAACGTCACTGCTGCAAGTAGGACAGCAAAGCAGGCATAACGCCGGCTTTGTGTCCCACCGTAGAACAATTTCATGCATTGTATCCTTCGGTATGATTATAGATAAGATGGTTGAACGCAGACTGACATGGGGCAGTACACCAGGTTTAAAACCTGAAAACAAGTAGTTTCTGTCCGAATCAGAATATCTAAAGATGCTTCCGGTAAAGTAAATCCGGAATACTGTTCTCCCCCATCTGTGATGGGATCTCTTTATTACACCCAAGAATAAATCAAAAAAAGTGTAGAGTGAAGATACCCTATCTCCGTCTGACCGAGGAGAACTGCAATGGGTTCAACACCCTATGATCGCCGTCATGTACGCATCAACGCTGTCGTAATCTGTGCGGGATACTGCTGTTGGTTTCTGGATTGCATCGGCCAGATACCGCTCCGTACCAACGCTGATTGTACTCTGGACGGGATACTGTTGCCAGTATTGTGCAGCATCGGATTTCATTATTCCCACGCAGCACGAGTGTTCAAAGGGTCTTCCGTTCTCGGTGCCGCTCCATGGTGTGTTGTCCCCTCCTGCAAGGGGTGCCGGCATGATGACTTTTCCGGATGATTGCCGTCTAACCATACCTCATGCCCGCGCCACATGGGTCATTGAGGCTGTTGAAACCGTCCAGATTTATCATCATGGCGTTCCCGGCAGAGATGTCCCCCGCAAGAATATCCGGGTCTATTATCGTCAAATTCTTGGTAGACAGATTAAACGTGAATACCGTGTTGCCTGGTTTTCCTCTGTTACGATCGTCAGTATTGGCACTAAACCAGATCTCAGTGTCTTTCTTACCCGGATCGGGATCATTTGCATTCAGATAATAGTCATAGACAGAAAAATTCAATGTCACCGACAAATCCGCCGATCATTTTCGAACCGGCACCCTTGCTGATCACGGTCGCCGTAAACACGTGAGAGGAACAAATACTGGCACCTTTCCCGTTTGCTCCGACAAAACCGCCGGTCCCTTTCGAACCCTCAACTGTGGTCCCGGAGATGGTACAGTTCTCAATGCAGCCCCAGCTGTGGGTCCCGGCAAATCCGCCGATGTTTTCAACCGACAGATCCGGTCGGGCAGGATCGGGAACCCCACAGATAGTACAATCCAGGGCAGTTGTGTTGCGAATGGTGACCCATACATCGGAAGTGGCAGTACTGAGTCCGGCAATTGCACCCAGCGTTGTACGACAGGTTACGGTCGTATTCATGACACAGCAATTTATCACGCTTCCTTGTTCAGCGCCAGACCCGGTAATACCGCCGCCATGCATAC
>DALTYF010000244.1 GCA_029986195.1 Methanocorpusculum sp.
ACCCTCGGTCAGATCAGCGATCCCCTGCACGGCTGCATCAAAGGAAAACTCCTCCCTCTCCCGTAACACGGATGTCACGGCCCGGATTTGCCAGTTCCTCAATGATCACACCGATCATTGCAATCCCGATAGCCGTACCCCGAAGCTCAACCTTCACTACCGAGGTAACCAGCGCAATCGCCGTACCAAACATCAGCGCGTTCCCCACGCCCTCAACCGCCCGCATCACCAGAACCATCTCGCCCGTCGTCGCAAGGCCGATACCGAGCGAACCAATCCCAAGAAGCAGTACCCCCAGACAAAAGAACACCTTCTTGCTGATCTTGTCCGCGTAACGTGCCGCAGGGATCAGAAACACGGTTGAAGTCAGCAGATATATCGTCAGAATCCAGCCGAACATACTCATCGGCAGCTGCAAATCCGAAATCAGGGACGGGAGCGCAATATTTGTCGCCTCTCCGATAAACGGCGGCAGAAAACATGCAATCGCAACAGTAATCGCCACCAGATACTGCTGACGGTTCAGATGCACAGAATCCATACTCATCCATTGGAAAGAGGACAGGTATTAAGATACCGAAATGATAAGCAACCCAATTATGAGTAAAAAAGATTAGGAGTTCTTCCTTGCCGCGGCAATAACCCCGTCGGCACGATCCGAGTCAAGATTCGGACAGAGCGTGTACCACTCCGTTTTAATCTCCCGCTCATCCTCCGGATCACGGAACTTTATCAGCGTCGTCACCGCCCGGTAACAGGTCCGGCACAGCGGCACATACTCCCCGGACCCGGAACCGAACTGCGGAAGCTCGGTCGGAGACACCGCACCGCACAGATGACACACATGCATATCCGGTCCTGCGGCGGCAGGAGACGCTGCCTGAGACTCCCGGTGACCAGCAGAGGAAGGCGGCGGAGCAACCGTCCGCACCGGAACGGATACCGGCATTGTTTTTCTCTCCGCCGGTTTTCTTACCGGCGGGGATGCAACCTCTTCCTCTTCAAAGAGATCCTCCTCCGGTTCCCCTGCAGACTGGTGATGCGGTACCGGCTCTTCATACTGCTCCCTGTACTCCGGTTCCCCGTATTCGTCGTATGCAGGATCCACCATCCGGTCGGCAATACCCGTTTCCATCACACCATCCTGAATCTCAAGCTCCGGATCGCGGACATGCTTTGGCACATAGGACTCGGGTCTCTCCTCCTCAGCCTCAAGCGGCATACTTTCCCTCTGGGGTTTCTGCTGCTTTTTCTTACCGCCTCCACCAAATATCGACGCAAACAATCCCTTCTTTCCGGGTTTTGATCTCGGTGAAGAACCGCCGCCGGTCTCCATCAGTGCGTCGGACGACCCTCCGAAGGATACATCGGCATAGCTGTCAAACGCATCCTTTTCAACCGGATGATCGCCGCCGAACCCCCCTCCCAGTACATCAAACGATTTTCCTTTGGACTTCTTCTTCCGCAACCCGCTGCCGCCAATCGGACCTGCGAGCGGATCGAACTCCTGTTTCTTGCGTGCCATGGTAATTCTTCCGCCGGGTAGTTTTCTACTTTCATATGCAACGCCCACCTATTAATACCTCTGGAGTGATCTCTTCTATATGAGTGGTGAAGACGGGATAAACGACAGCGGATACTGGTTCCGCCGCGGGGAGACCGAATGTGACTGCGGCAACCTCCGGCAGGCGCGGCTGTGTTTTGAACGGGCGGCTGACCTTGACGCCGAAGTTCCCAAGCAAGTACTGGGCTGAACTCGGTCTGGTTCTCAGTGAATGCGGCGAGCACGACGAGGCCGTCAAATCTCTCAGACGGGCAACGGACCTCGATCCGAAATGCGCGGAAAGCTGGTGCGGCAGAGGTGTCGTCTTCTGCCGAGCAGGAGACATTGACGCTGCGCTCTTCGCCTTCGACCGTGCGGTACGGCTGAACCCGGAGGTCTCCGACTACTGGCTCAACCTCGGCCTGATGTTTGCCGAACTCGGCGATCATGCAAAAGCGGTGACCGCGTTTGAGTGCGGACTGGAGATCAATCTCTACGACGAAGAACTCTGGAAACAGAAAGCAGCATGTCTCACG
>DALTYF010000245.1 GCA_029986195.1 Methanocorpusculum sp.
GGCGGCAGTAATCAACAGCCGCGGGAGACATACCAGAGTTATGCGAACTCATACTGTATACTAAAGCGTCCAAAGGTAATCAAACAACTCCCATTGAATGGATGGAATCAACCGAAAATATTTTACAAACTCCAGACCCCGGTAAACAACCGGGGCAAAAAATGGCGGGCATTTTTGGGATCCTCCCAGAAAGGCCTGTCTCCGGTAAAAAATTCCTTCTGGCAACTCGCCGCCGCATGCTGCTCGTTCCACAGGGAAATGTAGTCGATCGTCATTTTCGTGAACGCCTCTTCAGCGTCTCCGTCCGGCAAAAACCGCCGCAGCCGCAAGACCTGCCAAAACACCGAACAGCGGTACCGGAGCTTTGGTCGGCACAGGCGTGGACGAATCACCCGGCTTTGCATAGATCATCAGATCGGAAAGCTCCGCGTCCGTCAGATCATAGTGGAAGAACAGCGAGTAAAACTCCTTCACCCGATCGTTGATGTTGTAGTCAAACACCTCCGGATACATCAGATTGCCAAGCCAGATCAGCGACAGCAGCCGGTGCACAGACGGCGGTGCCCCCATCCAGTTGTACGGACCGTACGGAGCCTCATAGACATTACCGTTCTGCACAGCAGTCAGTGACCGCCACATCGGATCACGCATGATTTTGTTGTAGTACGCGTGATCCGCCGTATACGAAACGATGATGTAGTCCGGGTTCATCTGCAGAATATCCTCCATCGTATAACCATCGCCCGTTCCGCTGCTGCTCGTCACCGGTGCCGCAATATTATTACCGACATAATCGATGACCTCGGCGTGATACGAACCGTTGCCCACCATCGACACCGAGTTGCCGTTAATCGCCGTCACATAAATCAGCGACCTCTTACCATCACCGATCGTTTGCATACCGGCATCAAACTCCGCAAGAAGTGCAGCCGCATACGCGGAAAGCCGCTCACCCTGTTCCTTTCGGTCAAGAAGTTCACCGAGCTTCAGATACGAACCGGGAATATCGGAAAGCTTGCTCTGCGTGACAAACGCAAACGCAACATTCGTCTTGCTCTGGATAGCATCAAGATCCGGTTTCATCGTCTCCTTCGCCTCCCCGATATCCAGAACAACATCAATGTGCAGCTGCCTGTCAAGTGCCATAATCGACTCCGGGTTCATCGTCGAAGCCTTCGAACCATAGAACTGGCCGGTAACCGGAAGGGTCAGCAGCCGGGGATCAACATACTTCGTCTCAACCGAATCAAACGAACTGGAAACACTCACAAACAGATCCGGATCCAGCGAGTAGAGCACAATCTGCGCAAGCGGGCCGGACGGCGAAACTGCATCGATCTCAACCGGCAGAACAACCTCCCGGCCGACATCGTCAACAAACGTCCGCGTCTCTTCGGCGGAAACACCTCCGCAGACAGCGGTACATCCGGCACAAACCAGTGCCAGAATCAGAAAAATTTCTGCAACCTTTTTCATACATCCACCTCCCCAAGGGAGACATACGATACTATTGGATTCCCGGAATATAAAATACAACATGCGATTATCAGAAAAAATAAACTAAAAAAAGTTAACATTAGGAGCGTCGGCAGCCGATACCCGCCAGTGCGGCCGTGACGCCTGCACAGATACCGGCTGTCGGTACCGAAGCCTGCGTTGCAGCGGGAGCAGGCGATGAGTTCGGTACTGCAATCAGCAACTTTTTGGTAGAATCGATTCGGGATTCATCGGAGAAGACTTCGGACCAGAGAACTGTCCGGTAACCGGCAGTGTCAGAAGACACGGATCAATATACTTCTTCTGAAGGTCCGCGAACTCACTTGCGATACTCACAAACAAAAAACAGAAGAGGTCTGTTCTGACCTCAACACTGCAGTCACACCGTATCTGGATTCAACAGGGAATTAACCCTATAATAAACAACAGCGGTATGGTAACAGTAGCCAAAAGTGTAGTGACAAGTATGACCTCTGCAGCTATTTCCGGATAGGCTTTATACTCTGCCGCAATAATGACAGTCTGAACTGCGGCAGGCATTGCCGCAATAATAACTGCAATTGCAAGGATC